>JAKASN010000511.1 GCA_021819025.1 Actinomycetes bacterium
TGCGCCGTTGGATTGCGCGGCGATTATCTACGCCGACCCCACCGCGGCATCCGGCGCGTTCGCACAAGAGGCTTCCTATCTTGACGACGTGAATCGGCTGCGTGAACTCAACCCCTCAAGCTACGCCTTCCATCTCAGCAGGCGGGTTCGGGGTCTACCCTTCTGGTTCTCCTTGGCGACTCATGGGACTGCGGCTTACCGTAAAGCAGTTGCGATGACCTTGGAGGTTACCGCACGGGCCGCAGATGAGATTCGGTCGCGCCCATACCTGGGACTCGCCATGGAACCGAACTTGAGCGTGCTGGTCTTTCGCCGCGTCGATTGGAGCGAAAGCGACTACATCGCCTGGACCCGAAAGCTCCTTGTCGAACAGGTAGGTTTCGTGCAGCCCACCACGTATCGTGGCGAGCGCATGATGCGTCTGTGCATTATTAATCCCACCACTACGATCGAGATGTTGTGCTCGATCTTTGACAGTATGGCACCCGTGTCGAGTAGCTCTGGGTCCTAGCGTGGATAGGTGCGTCTTTTGCGAAAGAGTTGGGCGCGGAGAGACTCTCCATTTTGATGGTGTCTTCGCATCATTTTGGGATCAGAGTCCCGTTTCCCCCGGACATGCGCTGGTGGTTCCCACACGTCACTGTGAGGGTTTCTTCGATTTGAATGCCACCGAAGCGGCGGGATTGCATGCCTTTATTAACCAGACGAGGATAAAGATCGAAGAGTCGTTTCACCCCGACGCTTACAACATCGGGGTGAATTCAGGGGCTGCGGCGGGCCAAACGGTGTTTCATCTTCACGTTCACCTGATCCCGCGTTATCTTGGTGACGTTGCGGACCCCAGAGGCGGCATCAGGGGCCTCTTCCCGGCGAAGGCAAGATATTGGTATGGAACCGAGGATTAAAGCCCTACATCTCGATGCGCAAGTGTGATCCATTTCACAGCTTGATGCCACCCTTCGAGCACGGGACTGTGCACAGACTGGAACTTAGCGTTTTGATACGGTAATTAGTTGCGACTCTTCACGATTGAAGTGGTGGAATGAAAATAGTTGAACGGGGCGACGCTACGCCGATACGACGCGAGCGTTACAGCGGAGCAGTTGAACTTGAGACGATGCGGGTTTCTCCAAGCCCCGCTGACGCCGACGTGTTGCGCGTGCACTACGGGCCAGCCTCTGTGACAAACTGGCACTCGCATCCCGGCGGCCAATTTCTCTATATTCTCTCCGAAGATGCGACCGTTGGCACCGAAGGCGATGGGGCGGTGCACCTAGAGCAAGGGACGTTGGTCATCGTTCCCCCCGGAGAGAGGCATTGGCACGGCTCTACCAACTCCCGCGAGGCAACTTTTCTCGCCGTTACCTGGGGTGTTACTCGTTGGGAGGACCTTTCGGCAGTTACCCGAACCTCTTAGTTTCGCCGGGGGCGAGAGCTCGAGGTAGCCGGTGAGCCTTGCAACGGCGCTCGGCGAAGGGCGCCATCTAGTAACATCGTTGCTGGATAACTGGCGCGGCTGGCGAGATTCGGGCGGTTTTGAACTTGGCATGGGGATTCTTCGGTGACGAGCAGGTTGAGTTGACCCCAGTCGAGAAGGATATACGGGCCCGGGTTGGGGATCGCCCCGTCGATCTCCATGCCACCGGAGTGATGTCGAATATCTATCGGGTTGCCTCGATGATGCGCAATCACATGGAGCGAGAGATACTTTTCGACAGCAACCTCTCCTTTACCGCCTTCATCGTGCTGTTCACGCTGTGGGTATGGGGGGGCATGGAGTCTCAGCGCCTCGCCGGAAAGGCTGGCGTCACCAAAGGAACGCTGACTGGCGTGGTAAAGACACTCGAGCGGCGCGGTCTCTGCGAACGTAGCGGGAATCCCCAAGACCGGAGGCGCGTCATCGTCTCGCTTACCGAAGAGGGTGCCAAGATAGTACAAAACCTTGCCCCGCTTTACAACCGCGAGGAGAGCCGACTTGTGGAAGGGTTGAGCGTCGAGGTGCAGATTCTCGTAGCAAACAGCTTGAGGAGCATTCTCGCCACCGGAGCGCAGCTCAAATCGCAATCATCGACTGAGAACTCCAAAGACAGCGACTCCCCATGACGGGCTGCCTCGGAAAAGTGCGAGAGTCTCCTACGGGTAGCAGGTATCCAGCGCGCCGCTTCCAAAGAAGCTGTAGAGCACGTCGGGCGGCGCTTGTCCGCATGGGTAGCTGTTAAAGGTCTGCAGGACGTTCCAGACCTTGCCGGTGAGGCGCTCGAGTACCCCGCTGGATCCGTTGGCGAAACACGTGGTGCCGGGCGACTTTGTCGCCGATGGCGAGATCTCAAGTAGCGCGTAAGTCGGATCAGCACTCGAGATCGCCAGGGTTGAAACCGAGCCGCAACTATTCGACCAACCTTGCGACGCCGCGGTGGAGGTAATGGCGCTGGCCTGGGTGGAGCTGGGACGAACGGCCTGGCAGGTGCTTTGCAGAGACACTTTTAGTTCTGCTAATGCCCCAGTGAGTGCGCTAGGAGCCAGGGTGGTTTTAGAAGGGGCGAAGGTGATGCTGTGCGAAAGCAACCCAAGCGCCGAGCTCGATGTCAAGGCGGGCGGCGCTAGGGGTGATGTGCCGAGGTGTGCGATAGCCTCTTGGAACGCCGCCAGTG
>JAKASN010000512.1 GCA_021819025.1 Actinomycetes bacterium
AGTCACTTCGTGATCCCCGATGCTGCGCCACACCCCGACCTGGCACCAGGAACCGTCATCGGCCTTGGTGGGGCAGTAGTAGCGCTTCTCCGAAGCGCGAAGCTCCACCTCGTGATCCGGGCACAATACCCCCTCGATCACCTCGCGCTCGCGGAACTTGAAGTTCACCCTGTGCTCATCGAAATCCCACACCATGGTGGCCTTGAAGTGCTTGCCCGCCTTGGAGGTGAACTCGCGCTCCTCGCTTACCTTCCCCTCGCAGATCGCCGCGAGATCTTGTTCAGTCACGGTATATCCCGCGATCGTCGCCCATACCTTGAACCCGCCGGGGCACTGATCCCCGCTCTCGCACGAGTACATGTTCCCTGCGTCAAAGACCTCGGTCCCGCAGCTTGGACAGTTGACGTTCATATTATTTTCCACCTTTCGTCGAGCCACTTCGGCTCTGCTTCTCTCCTATACGTATGCACCGAAAACAAACCTGTCGGACCGGGCACCGCTACGAAGACCTTGACGCCAAGGGTTGTGCGCCTGGGCGTATATGTATTGGGTCTCGCGAGAGACATGGCCCCGGCGCACACCTTCCATATATGCACGCTCTGCGGATCTTTCCCCCCCCCGCTGCGGATGTGACAGTGCTGCATACATAAAGGCGAGAAAGAAGGTGTGTTGTGAATCACATAATTCTGCTCAAGGCGCGAGACGCCGAGGTGGCGACCCTCTCGGAGTTCGCCGACGATACGCTCCCAGCCCAAACCCTGCTGGCCGGGGAGCTGTTGCTATACCTCGGCCCCTATGCCCCGCTGATTGGAAAAGGGAAGTGGGTCGGGTCCCGCGTGATGGCCCTTCCATTGCGCGGCGTGGCGATCCCGCCCGCCTGGCGAGAAGATGATCCCGTAGGCGCGACCCATGTCGTGACACAACAGACGGAACGCTACCTCGCAGAGAAGTTCAGCGACTTCCGCGCGATCTGCAATTTCACACGTGGCGAGTACCTGCTCGGCCCGAAACCCTATTCCGCCTGGCTTGCCGACCCCGCCGGCCCCGGCCAGCTCCTGCTGCGCCTCCTCATCACCAACACCGCGCTGAACTGGTCGGGATGCGAAATCGCCGTGACTCCGGTAGTCCTCCCCTGGATGCGAAACATCAGCGCCACGGCCACCCGGCTCATGCTCGAAGAGCAGCGTCCCGCCCGACGGCCAGCTACGCCCGCACCCGCCATCAAGTCGATGCGCGAACAGCGCGCCGAACCCCCCACGCCAAAGCCGCGCCCATGACTATCGAAGAGCAGCTTGCCTACTTTCTTACCGCCGCCGGAATCCAGGGATTCGAACGCGAGTACCGCTTCGCACCCCCGAGGCGCTGGCGCTTCGACTTCGCCTGGACAGAGATCCGCCTCGCCCTTGAGATCGAGGGAGGAACCTGGGTAACTGGCCGCCACAACCGGCCAGCGGGCTATGCCAAGGACCTTGAGAAATACAACACCGCCACCCTTATGGGATGGCGGGTGCTGCGGGTCACTACCGCGCAGGTAACAGATGGTACCGCTCTGGCCCTGGTGCAAAGGGCCACCAAGACCGAGTCGGCCAATCTCTAAGGACCAGTGTCGCGCACCAGCGTGAGCGCCGGAGTGGAATCGCCGGCCTTGGACGCTTCAAGGAGGCGCGCATTTGCCAGGCGCAGCACGGCCCGTTGCCGCTCCGATTCCAGTTCCCGGACCATATGGCGAAATTGCGGTGCCGTCGGCGGCCAGTCGGATTGCTTGGTTCCCCACGCTATCGCCGCCGGGATGAAAAGAGTAGCGTCCAAATCCCGCATCAAAAACGCCCATGCCTTGAACTCGGCCTCGCCAAGCTTCAAATTCCGGTACCATCCCCCCAGAAGCGACATCGCCCCCGAAAGTGCGGTGGCCGTCTCCTGTGAAACCTCGTCTACCTCGCGCATCTGCGCCTCGATTGTCGCGCGGGTGTCCATCTAGTCCGCCCGATCCTCATCGGCACGGGATCCCGCGCACGAGGAGCACAGGCTGCCGAGCTCGAAGTCGTGCTCCACCCACCAGCAGCCTCCCTCGCACGCCTGGTCCTCGGTACAGCCGCAAACCCGGCAGAACTCAATGTCGAACACCGGACCTCTCCTCTCTCGCGCGATCAGTCACATCGTCTCCCACCTCGCGAGGGATCTGGCGCGCACCTTCTATATATGCACCCCAAACGCATCTGATTCGCCCCGCCAAAGACCTTCCCTTGCCCCTCCGCCACCCGTGCATATGTATCAGCCATGGCAACCTTGACCCAACTGATCGAAATGGCAAAGCTCAGCAGCTCGCATATCGAGATGTCCAACGAGGAGCTGGTGGCCGAGATCCAGCGCCTCGACAACTCCACTATTCCTGCCGACCGAAACCGCCTCGCCGAACTCCAGGCCAAGCTCCTCGCCCAGAATGCCGGGCTGATCATCAAAGTGGCGCACCGCTACAACCGGGCCAAGGCCTTTACTCCCGATGAAGCAGCTGAGATCGCCCTCGCCCCGCTCATCGCAGCGCGCAAGTTCGACCCCGATCGCGGCGCGAAGTTCTGCGCCTGCCTGCCCTGGTACGTCCGATCCGCCCTCCAAGCCGAGAACGCCTTCGGCTCCGGCCAGTCCCAGT
>JAKASN010000513.1 GCA_021819025.1 Actinomycetes bacterium
AGGCGGCGGTCTGGCTCTGCCCTCCAATGGGTACAAATTGGTCTATGACATGGCAAGACCACCCCAGCGCTACTTTGAAGGCACCGCTCGCGACTTTATCGGAGTGTTCGCGAGAAACCTCTCTCCCGCGGTGGCTCAGGGATAATTGTCTCGGCTGTAAGGTTGCGTTCGAGAAGACTCCACACGAAAGGGCGAGGCACCACCTTCTTGAAAGGTCTTGGGTTCTCTTGTGGGGGAGCAGGTGCGAATGCGTGGGTCCGACAGCTTGAGGAGCTTGTGAGGAGAGCGCGGAGTGGCATGGTGGAATTTCGAAAGCTGGCGGCCTGAGAGGGAGCGCCACCTCTCGGAGTGGTCCACCGAAGAGTCGGCAAGCTTCTTACCGCACTTGCCCATGCGCCAGCCCAGATGCGAGCAGACGTCCTTTTGCGAGTCGCCGAGGTCAACCTCCTTTTCCCCAAGGAGAGGGTTCTTGTTTTCGACGGCTCTGGATTACCGAGGCTATCTCTGCCCCCTTCGCGCTGCGCTGACCTCGGGTTGAGAAAAAATTTTCGGCGGAGCCATCTAGGTGCCTCGGCGGGAATGGGGCCATGATGCCGTGCTTGGTGGAATTAAGATTCTCTAACGCAGTAAGCAGTTCCATGCCGTTTGAGCTTTGATGGGGACCCTTGGAGTGCTCTGAAAAAGGTAAATTCCCTTGGAGCGTACTCAGCCGTGGCCCCCCCAACGGTACCTTGAGGCGGTGCCAAGCCGGTGAAGCCACTGGGAATCCTCCTATAGACGCCATAGAACGCACCGCGCGCGATGGGCAATGGTTGTCGTCGGTTTGCGCCCTGGGGCGGCAAAGAAGAAATCTGTGGAGCGTGTCGAGTCGAGGTAGGCACTTTTGCCATCGTCAGGTCACCTCGGGATGGCATACCTGGGAGTCGACTCCCAGGTCAAGGGGTTCGAGTCGTCGGTGATATCCGTGGCCGGATAGGTGCTTGATGCGGCCAACACTTAGCGGCGTGGCGCACCGACCAGAAGTCTCTTTGGGGAAGGTTGGGAGCTGAACTCCTATTTTAGCCTGCGAGCGTCAATTCACTTCCGGGGCTTCGATTTCGTCTAGGATCTGTGAAAGCGTGTTCCATGCCAAGGTGGCGCATTTAATCCGAACCGGGAACTGCACCACTCCCTGGAGAGCGGCGAGTTCACCTAAGGTTCTCAGATCTACCGGCGCCGGGGCATCGTCTGCATCCCCCTCCAGGGACTGTTCATGAACCGACATTAGCGACTTGAAAGTCTTTATCGCCTCCCGTGCCTCATTCACGGTTTTTCCCTTGACGGAGACTGTCATTAGGGAGGCTGACGAACGCGATATCGAACAACCCTGGCCACTCATTTTGATATCGTCGATTTGGGTACCGTCACTTCTCACATAGACCGCAACCTCGTCCCCGCAGAGAGGATTGTAACCCTCGGCCTTTATTGCCGGGGGAGTTTCCAGGGACCCTGAGTTACGTGGATTCTTGTAATGGTCGAGAATGATCTCTCGGTAGAGGTCTTCAAGTCCTGGCATCTTCGGAGCTCCGTCGTTTATCTTGCTATTGTGAATTAATGCTAGTTCCGCCTCTCTAGGTGGCGGGCTCGGGTTCACCCGAAGAAGCGTCCCGTCGCTCGGAGCGCATTCACCAAGGCATCGATATCGGCTCGGTTGTTGTAGAGGTAGAGTGACGCCCTAGCGGTTGACCCGACACCCAAGGTGCGCATCAAAGGCTTTGCGCAGTGGTGTCCCGCCCTAACGCAAACGCCGAACTGATCCAAAACTTGCGAGATGTCATGGGGGTGAACGTCGCGGTAGCTGAAGGAGAGTACTCCACCGCGCTTGGTGGGGTCTTGAGGACCGTGGATGGTTATGTCGCTTCCGAATTCAGCGTTCAGGTGCTCAAGCGCATAGGAGGTGAGTTCGATTTCGTGGCGCCGTATCGCCTCCATGCCGATGTTTTCCAGATAATCGACAGCGGCTCCCAGACCGATTGCCTCAGCGATCGGAGGAGTCCCTGCTTCAAACTTGTAAGGGATTTCACTCGGCTCGAAACCGTCGAGGCGGACATCTTTGATCATGTCCCCGCCACCCATAAAGGGTGGAAGTGCCTCGAGCATCTCCGAGCGCCCCCAAAGGACGCCAATACCCGTCGGACCTAGCATCTTGTGGCCGGTGAATGCGAGATAGTCGAGATCAAGCGCAGCAACGTCGGTGCGGATGTGGGGAACATACTGGGCACCATCGCCGATGACTATCGCGCCTTCGCGCCGGGCCGCAGCAGCGATTTCGGCGACCGGATTGAGAGTGCCTAGGACATTTGAGCACAATGCAAAGGAGACCACTTTCGCGCCCGCTAGTTGACGGTCAAGGTCGTCCAAAATGAGATATCCTTGCGCATCGTGGTCGATGTAAGTTATCTCAATTCCCACCGACTCCATGACCATCAGCCATGGGACGAGGTTTGCATGGTGCTCCATCTTGGTGAGCACAACTTTGTCGCCCGCCTTTAGATAGTTTCGTCCCAGAGAATGCGCAACGAGATTCAGCGACTCCGTGGCATTTTTGGTAAAGACGATTTCTTGGCTTGGGTGCGGTGCTGCAATAAAAGTTCCGATTTTGCT
>JAKASN010000514.1 GCA_021819025.1 Actinomycetes bacterium
AGAGACCCCCACTTGCACTCGCACCTTGTAATCGCGAACTCGGCGATGGGCCTAGATGGCGGACGCAGAGCCCTTGACGGGTCGACGCTTTCATGGGGAGCAGACCGCCTCGAGGCAGAGTACCTTGGTATCCTCGACGCAGAGATCAAGCGAAGCAGGTTTCTGGCGGGCCCATCGGACTTGAGCCTAAGCTACGGGAATCCACCGGCGCGAAGCTGGGTGCGAAAGAGGTTGCCAAGGCAATTGCCGCCACTGGATTGTTCTCCAATCGGCAACGGGAGCTTCGTAACGAAATGGGCTTGTCGGGCTACACCTCCGCCAAAGGCGCTCGAGTTGCTGCGCTAAGGACTCGCCAGAGCAAGGATCCCAATCTCGACTTCGGGAAGCTGAGAGATGTATCGCTCGAAGAGAGCCTTGGGTTGTCCGCGGCCGGGAAAGTGCCAATGGTACATCAAGAGCAAGCGACGTCCGCTCTTGCCAATGAGATCGCTTCGGTGAACAGGCGAATCACCGCACACGGGCAAAAACACGGTTTCAGTCTTCCGTTGCAGGCTGGAAGAGACGCGACTGGTGGGGCGCCTGGCACCTGGGGTGATGGTGCGCCGGCTTGGGTGCTGGATGAGGATCTCGTGACGGTTCTCAATGGAGACGGTCCCATAGCTCCAAGAGAGGCTCGTCGAACCTTCGGATCCCCGCCGAGCCGTCAGCGCGTCTACTCCGCTTCAGAGGTAGCTACCTTGGCGGCATTGACCTTGGACTCGCGTGCCGAGGGCGCAGTACTTCTGGAGTCCTCGTTCGGACTGGGTGGCGGCGTCGAGGCGCGTTTTGAGCTGGAAGATTCCATGAGGAACTTGGCCAAAGACGGCAAGGGACTTTTCCGCCTCGAAAGCGACTCGGGTCTCAGTGCGACCGTGACAGGAAAGGCTTTGGCAGGTGGGCTTGGCGTACTGCGGGACAGCGATAGGGTTCCACAAGGCGCGCGTGTTCTGGTGTCGGCCAACGTATCACCTGGGGATGTTGCTTCGCTACTATCTGGGGAGATCTACCGTCCCGAGATTTACTTCGTCGACCAGAAGCGCTCCTCGCGCTCACAGGACAGCACCATAGGGCGAGGATCATCCTGGCGCTCGTGGCTGCGCGAATCCTGTCGTGGGGGTACTTCTCCCGCTTCGGAAAACGCCCTTTCGCAGGGCTCATCTGGTGCTTTGGTCGTTCAGCGCGATCAGGTGACCCTGGTGATACACGCCAGAAGTGAAACTATGAGGGACGACCTCGCGGCACAGAGCGATGGAGTTACCCCTGGGCAAATCACTGTCGTGGCTGATGCGAAGATGGCACTAGGGGTACGTCAATTCCCCATTGCTTGCCCCATGGTCAAGAGCCGAAATGACCTTGGGGGCGGCTATGGCGAACGGGAATACTCGGATGGCTTGCTTCAAAGCGGCCACGACGATGGCGCGCCACTTGATCGGCGCAACGTCGTGACGGCTTCGACGGCCGCGGGAATTGCGGAGATAAAAGGCAATCATGCTATGGCCGCCTTGCTCGGTGAACTGCGCGACAGCGACTCACTTACTGAGGGAGTCGTTCTCAAGCGCGACAATATCGAAGTTCACGTCGTTGAGCCAATCGCATCGACAATGGCAACTCAAGAGGCAAGACTCGTGTCGCGCACCCTCTCTGCCTTGGGCTTTATTCAAGACCTCGAACTACTTGCCATGCTTGACGCGGATTCCTTAGGACGAACTCAAGACCTCCGTAACGAATCGGTATCCGAGGTTCGGATCCAACTTGGCGAGTTGCAAGAGATGAACCTTCGCGCCCTGCGCGATTTAGGTCACCAGCATTCGACATTTCATCCACCTAGCGCGACTGGCAAATCCGCGCTCGGAGGTTTCGGCCAAATCAACCTGCGCCTTGGCGCAACACTTTGTGCTCAAGGCAGTATTCACGGATTCGATGGCGCTCGAAGCGACGACAGTTTGGTGACCTTGAATCGCCTCTCGAGCGTGATCGAAGCACTCGAGGCTCAAGGGGGATCTCGCCGAAGTGCACCGTTAAACGAACCAGCCGATGACCTCGGCGCCAGCTGGTTGCTTCGCGTCGCCAAAGTCTCTCTTGAGTCCACGCGCAGGGCTCTAGAGTTGGACGGGTCTGCATTGGCGCCGGATCCACTTACCTTGCTAGGTCGAGCGCGCCGCGGCGATGCTCCGGTCCAAAAAGAGGCGCTTTTGCGACCCCGCATGGGTCGTAATAAAGAGTCCGCTGCGCTTGGAATCGGCTCCTGAGGTTACGAACAAGAAGGGTCTTTTGCGTTGGGAGAGGCGTTAGGTGAACGACCATGGCGCGCGAAGCTTTGCATTCGATCGGTTCAAAGCAAGAGAAGTTTGCCCAGCTTGTAGAGTCCTGAAATTCTCGCTATATTTATCTTGCTTAGCATCTTGGGTCAATCAGTCAGGGCGGGTCGACGGGATCGTATATGGTCGGCAAGCGGTGACACGGAGGGGGATATAGCAGTGATCGAGCAACTTACCGTGCAGGACTTCCTCGAGCGTGCTGCCCAGGTATATCCAGACCGCGTCGCTCTCGTCGACGAGCCCGACGTTTCGGGATCGATGGGAGTTGTCAATTACGGAAGTCT
>JAKASN010000515.1 GCA_021819025.1 Actinomycetes bacterium
GAGTCGATTTGAGTTCCTCCTCTGCGCCGGTGTTGCGCTATGGCTTGGTGCCCAGACGCTCTTCAACGTGGGAGCGGTGCTAGGCGTGCTCCCGGTCACCGGAGTGCCGCTCCCGCTGATTTCTGCTGGAGGTTCCTCGCTGCTGGTTCTTATGGCCGCCCTCGGTTTGGTCTATGGAGTTGCCAAGCGCCCGGGAGAATCCCTCGAGGGCTTTTGACGAGGCGCTAAGCACCTCTTCGTAGCTGGGAGTCAGCGCCCCGGCGCGATGGTTCTCGGGCAAGGGTCGCGAGCTATTGTTCTTGGGGGTCCAAAGGAGATCCCCCGAGAAGCGTCGGTGGTCTCCCAAAGGCTAAATTGTCACGCTAAAGGGCGATAAGGGTGCTTGCGGGGGGACTTTTCGCGCCAAAGTGGAGAGCGGGCGCGACGATCCACTGCCGCCGGTGTTTCTAAGCTGAGCGAAGCCTTGGAAGATCATCAAGGATTGCTGAGTATTTAACCTAATGTTGACACAGTAGCGCCAGGTTGTTACCATGCCAGAAGCGACTCCCTTGTGGGTGGCGCCCGAAAGGGGAAGTTATGGACCAGAAGACCCAACTGAGTCTCTATGAAACCATGGTGTTGAGCCGGACCTTCGAAGAGGCGATTCTCCACGATTATCATGCCGATAAGACTCCGCAGTGGGATATCGGCGCCGGCTTGATTCCCGGTGAAATGCACCTCTCGGCGGGCCAGGAGCCCGTGGCGGCGGGAGTGTGTGCCCATCTAAATGCCAGCGATGCCATCACCGCCACGCACCGGCCGCATCACCTCGCCATCGCGCATGGCATGGACCTCAAGCTCCTTGCCGCAGAGATTTACGGCCGCGAGACCGGCCTCGGGCATGGGCGCGGCGGGCATATGCACCTCTTCGATCCCGCGACACACTTTTCCTGCTCTGGGATCATCGCCGAAGGTTACCCTCCCGCCCTGGGACAGGCATTTAGCTTCAAGGCGCGCAATAATGGAGCTATCGCGGTGGCGGTGACCGGAGAAGGCGCCGCCAACCAAGGCGCCTTCCATGAGTCGCTCAATCTCGCCGCGCTGTGGAACCTCCCGGTGGTCTTTGTGGTGGAGGACAACGACTGGGCGATATCGGTGCCCCGGCGCGCGTCGACGGCGGTTGCCTCCAACGCTAAAAGGGCTGAGGGCTATGGAATGCCGGGCGAACGCGTCGAGGACAACTCCGTCGAGGCGGTTTATGAGGCCGCCGGCAAAGCTGTGGAGCGTGCGCGCCATGGTGGCGGTCCCTCGCTCATCGAGGTTCACACGCTGCGGTTGTGGGGACATTTTGAAGGTGACGCCCAGGCGTATCGCAATGACATGGAGGGCATCGCCGAGCGGGATCCCATTCCCCGTTACGCCAAAGAGCTTGTTTCGGCTGGTGTGCTCAGCGATGAGATGATCGCCTCGATTGCCGCAGATGCCAAGAGCAGCGTCGATGCAGCGATTGCCTTCGCCAAGTCGAGCCCGATACCCTCAGGTAGCGACGTGTCCAAGTACGTCTTTGCATAAGGAGCAAGCATGGCACTTACCCAAACCCCCAACCCTTCGATGACGACTTCGAGGAAGCTCACCACCGCCAAGGCGATGGTCGAGGGAATCTCTCAGGAGATGGAGCGCGACGATTCGGTCTTCGTCTTGGGCGAAGACGTCGGCGCCTACGGCGGAATCTTTTCTTCTACCACCGGGCTGCTCGAGCAGTTTGGCCCGGGCCGGGTCATGGACACCCCGATCTCGGAGACGGCCTTCATCGGGCTTGCCACCGGAGCGGCAGTGGAAGGGATGCGGCCCATCGTGGAGCTGATGTTTGTGGACTTTTTCGGCGTCTGCATGGATCAGATCTACAACCACATGGCCAAGATCCACTACGAATCAGGCGGCAATGTCAAAGTACCGCTGGTGCTCATGACCGCGGTTGGCGGAGGATACTCCGACGGGGCCCAGCACTCGCAATGCCTATGGGGAACTTTTGCGCACCTGCCCGGACTCAAGGTGGTAGTACCGAGCAATCCCGCCGATGCCAAGGGGTTGATGATCGCAGCGATTCGCGACGATAACCCGGTGGTGTATATGTTCCACAAGGGAATCATGGGCTTGCCGTGGATGGCGAAAAACCCTCGCTCCCTCGGTCCGGTCCCCGAAGAAGCTTACGAAGTTCCCATCGGCAAAGCAGCGGTGGCTCGCTCAGGTAGCGACGTTACCATCGTGACGCTTTCGCTCTCGGTTCACCACGCCCTTGATGCCGCAGATGAGATGGCCAAAGCGGGAGTCGACTGCGAAGTGATCGACTTGCGCAGCCTGGTGCCCCTGGATCGCAGCGCGGTGCTGGAATCGGTGACCAAGACGGGAAGGTTGCTCATCGTGGATGAGGACTATCAATCCTTTGGTCTCTCGGGAGAGATCACCGCGATAATTGCCGAGAGCGACCCTCGCCTTTTGCGTGCCCCGATGATTCGCGTGGCGGTTCCGGATGTCCCGATTCCTTATGCCCGCAGCTTGGAATACGCCGCGTTGCCCACCACCGAGCGCATTACTGCAGCCATCAAGCGGATCATGGCGTGAGCGTCGAGGTTAGCTTTCCTATTTTGTCACGGGAAATCGG
>JAKASN010000516.1 GCA_021819025.1 Actinomycetes bacterium
GCGTTTTCCGGAATCTTTTCCAAGGTGGTACTCGCGTCGGTAGGTGATCCACGTTCCCAGCCAGCAAGTGAACTCTTAGGTATTGCCGAAGCCGCAGGATTTAGTGCGCTGGAGGCCCCGAGCCTCGAGGAAGCCATCTCGAGGGCAATTAGGGATGCGGGCGAGACAGGAATGGTTGTAGTGACAGGGTCTTTTCGTACCGTCGCCCGCGCGCGCTTGTTTTTGCGCTCGTGAGCTTGGCCGAAATTGCTCAATCGCACCGGGAAATTAATGCGCTGGCAATATAGGCTCTTAGCGTTATGGATTCAACCTTTTTTATGTGTAAGCCCGATGCCGTGGAACGTGGCCTCATCGGCGAGATCATTGCGCGCCTTGAACGCAGGGGGCTAGTTCTGGTCCGCGGCGAATTGAGGATTATCGACGAGGCGACCGCCAAAGCCCACTATGCAGAGCATGATGGCAAGAGCTTCTTCGATGACCTAGTCTCATTCATCACCAGATCGCCAGTGTTCGTTGCTGAGGTTGCGGGACCCAAGGACACCTGGTCGGTAGTGCGTACCATGATGGGAGCTACCGACCCGGCCAAGGCGGCACCCGGCACGATTCGGGGCGACCTTGCGATTGATATTGCCGAGAACCTCGTGCACGGTTCAGATTCTGCCGAAGCCGCAGCTAGAGAGCTTGCATTGTTCTTTTCGGAGCAATAGGCGAATCTATCGTTAGACTAATTGCCAAGGGGTAACTCTTCCTTGCGGGACCAGTTCAATGTGAACGACTCAGCAGGGAGTTATTTCCAAATTTTCTGCCCCCCGTTCAAAAGGCAATTATTCTCCGGAGGCGTAAATGGCATTTGGCACATCTTTTTTAGGGCGCGACATGGCGGTCGATCTTGGTACTGCAAACACCCTGGTCTACGTGCGTGGTAGAGGTATCGTCCTCAACGAGCCGTCGGTGGTGGCGATTAACACCAAAGATGGCAGGCCCCTTGCTGTAGGGGCAGAAGCAAAGCGCATGATCGGCCGTACCCCGAGCAATATTCAGGCCATTCGACCACTCAAAGATGGCGTGATCGCGGACTTTGAAATCTGCGAGAAGATGCTTCGCTATTTCATCCACAAGGTCCATTCGCAGCGCTTTGGCAAGCCGCGCATGGTTATCTGTGTGCCATCGGGAATTACTGGCGTTGAGCAGCGTGCAGTGCAAGAGGCTGCCGAATATGCAGGTGCTCGCAAACCCGCCTACATCATCGAAGAGCCTATGGCTGCTGCGATCGGTGCCGGACTGCCCATCCATGAGCCCACCGGGAACATGGTTGTTGACATTGGCGGAGGAACGACTGAAGTCGCAGTTATTTCTTTGGGAGGAATCGTAACGTCCAAGTCGATTCGCATTGGTGGCGACGAACTCGATGAGGCTATTATCGCCTACGTCAAGAAGGAACACAGCCTGGCACTTGGCGAACGCACTGCCGAGGAGATGAAGATGGCCCTCGGTTCAGCCACGGTGCTCGATGAGGAGTTCCAGGCTGAGATTCGCGGACGGGACCTGATTACCGGGCTTCCCAAGACCATTGTGGTTACTACCAAGGAGATCCGAAAGGCGATTGAGGAACCCATCTCGGCAATCGTTGACGCGGTAAAGTACACTTTGGACAACACTCCGCCGGAACTTTCTGCTGACATCATGGAGCAGGGGATCGTTCTAACGGGAGGTGGCGCTCTTCTCAACGGCCTTGACAAGAGGCTCAACGAAGAGACGGGCATGCCCATTGTGGTAGCCAACAATCCCCTCCAATGTGTCGCACTGGGATCTGGGCAGTGCCTTGAGGAGTTCGAGGCTCTCAAGCAGGTGCTGATTTCAGCTAGCAGCCGATAGGAGGCAGCTGAGAGAAGGTGGCTAACCCTTTATTTAGACGCCCTCGAATCACCCTCGTTGTACTCTTGCTGATTTCGCTTTCGCTCCTTTCGGTAAGCTACCGTGGCACCCCTCCTGCGATTGCTTCGGGGAAAGGGTACGTTCGCGATATCGTGACCCCTTTGCGCCAGGCAGTGACTTCGGTGATCGCGCCAATCTACAACGTTGCTGCGGGAGCTTTCGAGTACGGATCGCTCAAGAAGCAAGACGCCCAGTTGCGCAACGAGGTTGCCACGCTGGAGAACCGGGCCGTGGTGGACAAAGGCGCTGCGGGCGCAATGGCTGCACTTAGTGCCGTGCTACATATTTCCTTCGCGGGCAACATCTCTGGAATTCCCGCGCAAGTCATCTCCTATACGCCGACCAACCTTCAACTAAGCGTGGAACTCAACAAAGGTACCTCCGCGGGGATACGTGTCGGCAACCCGGTGGTGGCCGCCTACGGATTGATCGGTCGCGTGATTCAAGTGTCGGCCCACACCGCTACTGTGTTACTCCTCGACGATCCTAACTTTGCTGGAGGGATTCGATTTGGCGCTGGCGGTCAGATTGGACTGGTAGTTGGCCAAGGTGCCAACTCTTATCTCGGCGTGCAGCTAGTAGACCCTGGGACTGTTCTAAAAAAGGGCGAGGTCGCCTTTACCAGTGGTTTGGCGGGGGAGATTTTTCCGCCCAATATTCCGGTAGGGCGAGTCGTGGATGCCTATACGCCCGCGGGTGGACT
>JAKASN010000517.1 GCA_021819025.1 Actinomycetes bacterium
TCCGTGTCGAGGCAGCGTTCTCTGATCATGGCTGGGTGAGCAGTTCAGAAGCGCTGCGAGCTAGGTCGAGGGCGCCGTCAGTGGTCGATGCGAGCACGGTGACGTGTCCGAGTTGTCTACCAGGTCGGGGATCCTTGCCGTAGAGGTGGATCTTCGCGCCAGGAATGGCCATAGCGGCGATAAGGCGTGCATGCGAGTCGAGTGAAGCGCTACCTGCGATGATGCTGACGGTGGCGGCAGCGCTGCGAAGTTCGGTGGAGCCGAGGGGCCAGTCGAGTGTCGCGCGCAGATGCTGGTGGAATTGCGAGGTCGCGCAAGCTTCCATGGTGATGCAGCCGGAATTCTGTGGGCGAAGCGAAAGTTTGTCTAGCAAGAGCCGCTTGTCCGCAGTCCAAAAGAATTCCACCGCGCAGATTCCCGTTCCGTTGATGCCTGAGATGACGGACTCGGCAAGGCGGGTCGCAGCGCTGACGGTAGCCGCAGGTAGCGGTGCGGGAATGATGAGTTCACTTCGCGCGCCGGTGGGTCCGCGCTTGGCGATGGGCGGGTAGCAGGTGATCTCGCCGGAGGGTCGCCGGGCGACTAGTACCGTGAACTCGACCGCGAGGTCGAGGTATTCTTCAAGCACCCAGGCAGGTGTGGCGTCATTGCAGCTTTCCGGGAGGAGGCGGCGGGCATCATCTGGACCCTCGAGAATATGAGCGCCACGGTCGTTGTCGCTGGGGTTAATCGCCTTGAGGACGACTGGCCAGCCGTGGTTTGCGCCGAAGATGGCGGCGTCCGCGGCGATGAAAGCGGGAGCGAAATTCGCCATGGGAATGCTGAGATCTCCGAGGTCGCCAAAGAGACGCCTGGTACTTAAATTGTCGTGAGAGATGGCTAATGCCGGTGCAGCTGGTCGGAGGCGATGTCCAGACCGGGCCAGGGCCCGCAACAACGCTGCCGGGACAAGGTCGTGCTCGAAGGTCACGACGTCGCCCTGGGTCGCGGCGACGAGAAGGTCGGAATAGGAGTTGTAGTGTCCGATGGTAAAGGCGGCACCGGCGGTGACTGCCGGATCGTGGGGGCTGCTGGCTAAGACATGAACCGCGATGCCGTAATCGATTGCGGCCTGGTGAGTCATGCGAGCGAGCGGCCCGGCGCCGATCATGGCCACGCGGGCACCTAGTTTCACATTTCCGTTGCCCTCGCTCATTGGAAGTAGTCGGGTCGACTGACGTGGGTATCGGAGACGAGCAGAACGCCAGAGCGCTGGGCGAGCAAAGGACGGAGGCCCTCGAGGAGCGCGCCGACCCGCTCATCAGGGAGGACGACGATGAGTAGCGCGAGGGCGTTGCGGTCGTTGAAGAAGAGCCGTCCCTGGTGGTAGCCGCTGTGGCCGAGCCCCGAGACGTTGGATACGGCGGTGAATCCTCTAGCGCCGACTTCGGAAAAAAGTTCGGTGACGGCGGGAACATCCTCGCCTCCGACGACAACTTCTATTTTGGTCATTCTTGTCAGTCCCCAGGTTTCATCCATGGTTGTGCTCCTCCTCGATGCGATAGTGGGCAGGGATCCAGGGGGTCCAGGTTTCGTCGCTTCGCCGGATCCACCAGTTATCGCCTCGGTTATGGCGCGCGACTAGCTGAATCCATTGGCCGTTGAAGAGCTGGCGGAGAACGGGGTTGCGGGCGATGACGGCGTCGAGGAGCGGCAGGGGAGCCTGGACGACGGTGAGGAGACGGAGCGGTTCGTGGTAGGGGCGCTCTCCGTCGAAAAGAGACTGTATCGGCAGACCGAGCTGCAGGTCGCCGCCCGCTCCTTGTACTACGCCGACGCCAGCGACGATGTTGTGGATCGTCTTGTCCCCAGCGGCGTAGACCTCGGGGTCGACGGTGGAGAAGTAGTACTGTGCGTTGATCCAGTGGGCGACCACCATCGGTGCGGTGAGGATCGTTTCGAGTGCGGTGCCGTCGGGGTCGACCGCGGGTTCATATGAGTGCAGGAAGGTGCGGCAGCCAAGATTTACTCCGGCAGTGAGCGACCGTGGAGCGACGATGAATGCGGCGTTTCTTGCAAGTCCCCACTCGGGTTGGAGCTCCGCCCAGTCGGCAGAGCGGGCAGCGACCTCGATGAGCGGGTTTTGGCGTGTGGTACCAGGGAGGTGTTGGGAGCGTTCGGCGGCAAGTGCTGCGCCAGCGCGCGAGAGGTTGGCTTGGAGTGCTGCGAGGGCGTCGCGGTGGCCCGCAGGTATGAGGTGGGGGTCAAAGACTGCGATGTTGTCGGTGGCGGTGTCATGCTCGGAGGCGACGAACCAAGTGCTCGAGGGAATCTTGATGCCTCGAGCCGCCAGAAGCTCGCGTACAGCGGTGCGGTTTAAGATCGCGGCGGCGGACCGGGCGCTGGAGCCTCCCCGGTTAGCTCCGCATGCCCCGCAGTCCAGTGCTGAGGCGTAAGGGTTGTTCTCGGTGGTGCTGCCGTGTCCACACAGCAAGATCAGCGGGGCGAACCCTGCGGTCAAGCCCATGGTGGTCAGAGCGGTTTCGGCAAAGGTAAACATTCGGCCAACCCGTTGGAGCACGATCCTCCCAGGCCAATCCGATCTCCTATTGCGCTTTCAGTTAGGTAAAGCGAGGATGCGTCGATAGTCACGGTG
>JAKASN010000518.1 GCA_021819025.1 Actinomycetes bacterium
CAACCCCGACGATTGGGCGAAGATCTCAGGCAAGAAAGGCGAGCGCATCGTATATGTGCGCACTTTGATGTCCGAGGGCAAGGAGACTACAGGTGGACGTGCGATCGAAAAGGTCGGCACCGGTCAATACCTCTGATGGCAGCGCTGGTTGCCCAAAAGGTCTGGCTGACTCTCTTCAAGGGGTGCAATGGCGGTAACTAAGGTATGTGGAATAGAGACTGAGTACGGAATTCAGACTCTAGGTGTTGTCGATTCCAACCCGATAACGGCGTCGTCGCTTCTGGTCAACGCCTATCTCTCGCTTGTCTCCAAGCGCGTTGGGTGGGATTTTGAAGACGAGTCTCCCATGACCGATGCTCGGGGTATCTCGCGCGACTACTCGCTCGCCTCGGAGATTGAGACCCACCTCATCAACACCGTGCTCACCAATGGAGCACGTTACTACGTTGACCATGCGCACCCGGAATACTCTTCGCCAGAGTGCTTCACGCCCAGGGAAGCACTGTTGTATGACAAGGCTGGGGAGGAAGTGCTGCGACGCTCCATGGAGGGAGCATCGAGCGTCCTTGGTCCGGGTCAATCCATTGTCGTGTACAAGAATAACTCGGACCGCAAGGGCAACTCCTATGGCTGTCACGAGAACTATCTCATGGATCGTTCCATTCCTTTTGCCAAGATCGTAGCCCAGGTGACTCCGTTTTTCGTGACGAGACAGATCTTTGCCGGGGCTGGCAAGGTGGGCACCGAGATGAGTTACGTGCCAAAGGATCAGGTGCCTTACCAGCTTTCCCAGCGAGCCGACTTTTTCGAAGAAGAGGTGGGCTTGGAAACCACCTTGAAGCGGCCCATCGTGAATACCCGCGATGAACCACATGCGGACGCCTCGCGCTATCGCCGACTCCACGTCATCTTGGGCGACGCCAACATGTCGGAGGTTTCCACCCTGCTGAAGGTGGGGGTAACCGCAATAGTGCTCGCCATGATAGAGGACGGATTTCTCGACCAACTTGAGCTCTCGCTTGAAGCTGCGGTGCCCGCTCTTCGAACGGTCAGCTATGACCTTTCCATGCGGCGAACCATCGAGCTGGCAAATGGAAGAAGGATCACAGCTCTTGAGATGCAGTCGCTCTATCTCGAGGCTGCCAAGGAGTATGCCCTCGCCGGGGGGTTGGTTTCTTTGGGCGACGAAGCTGAAGCAAAGGAGATTCTGCGGCTCTGGGAAGAGGTTCTCGCCGCACTCGAGCAAGATCCGATGCAATTGGCTGACAAACTCGACTGGGTGGCAAAGTACCGTCTCTTACTGGGATATCGCGACCGCTATCGTCTTGAGTGGGACGATCCGAAGCTCGCGGCGATAGATTTGCAATATCACGACATAAGAAAAAGCAAATCGTTGTTCTATAAATTGAATGTAGAACGCGTAGTGGCAGATGATGAAGTTGGGATCGCAGTATCAGAGCCTCCGAGGCGAACGAGGGCATATTTCAGAGGCAAGTGCCTTGCCAAGTATGGCCCAAATGTCGCTGCGGCGAACTGGGATTCGATGATTTTCGACCTAGGCGAAGATCCCTTGCGTAGGGTTCCCATGATGGATCCCCTAAGAGGGACCGCCGATCATGTCGATGAGTTGATTAAAGGCTGTGCCACGGCAGCGGAGCTGCTCAAAGGGCTCGGGTCCTAGAACGGAGTTTGTAAATGGCAGAGCGTGAGATGGTCAGGAAGACCGCTTCAAGTAGAACCGAGGATGCCGTCGTGGAAGAGACGGCATCCCCCGACACTGACAAGTCTGAGAAGCTTAAGGCTGAGCTCGACGATTTGCTCGATGAGATCGACGAAGTCCTCGAAGATAATGCTGAGGAGTTCGTGAGAAACTACGTCCAAAAGGGTGGTCAGTAGCAGCGTTTAAAGGCCATCATGTCCCAAGGTTGCTGACGCTTAGTTGCCGATTTTATCGATTTCGGCATCTTGGCGCGGATTTCAGCTAGTTCAGCTCGGCGGAGTCTTTCGCCGTCCTTGTGGTTGCGCCTCGTCAAAATGTACTTTTTGTCAGCGGATATCTAAGCTGCTAAGTAGCCAAATCATGGTGTCTTTCTTTCATGGCAATACCAACAGGAGATGCGCGAAGTGAATTTACCGATTTTCAACCCGACAGACGATCCAGGGCCGAGTTTTATGGCGACGCTGCTTCGAAGCGGTGTCTCTCCCTTTGCCAGTGTTGGACCTTCGGGTTCAGATGGCTTGTCGGTGCCCCATGGTACTACCATCATTGCCTTCAAGTTCCAAGATGGGGTAATTATGGCTGGCGACCGCAGGGCCACTGAAGGTAATTTCATCGCCCATCGGCGTATTGAGAAGGTCTTCCCCGCGGATCGTTACTCCGGTGTCGCTATCGCGGGCGCCGCTGGACCAGCGGTGGAGATGGTGAGGCTCTTCCAGACCCAGCTTGAGCATTATGAAAAAGTCGAGGGCGTGGTGTTGTCCTTGGAAGGCAAGGCTAATCAGCTCTCACAAATGATTCGTGCCAATTTGCCGATGGCAATGCAGGGCCTTGCTGTGGTCCCCCTCTTTGCAGGCTGGGATCAGATACGCCTCATGGGGCGCATCTTTACCTATGACATCACGGGAGGTAGG
>JAKASN010000519.1 GCA_021819025.1 Actinomycetes bacterium
ATACCAGGCGCCGGACTTCTTGATGATTCCGAGATCGACTCCCACGTCCAACAGCGAACCCTCGCGGGAGATCCCCTTACCGTACATGATATCGAACTCGGCCTGCTGGAACGGCGGAGCGACCTTGTTCTTCACCACCTTGACCCTGGTACGGTTGCCCACCGCGTCCGCTCCGTCTTTGATGGATTCGATGCGCCTGATATCAAGGCGCACCGAAGCATAGAACTTCAGCGCGCGACCTCCGGGGGTCACCTCGGGAGAGCCATACATCACGCCGATCTTCTCGCGAAGCTGGTTGATGAAAAGGGCGATGGTGTTTGACTTGCTGAGATTAGCAGTGAGCTTGCGCAGCGCCTGGGACATTAAGCGTGCCTGCAGCCCGACATGGGTGTCCCCCATCTCGCCCTCGATCTCAGCCCGAGGAGTAAGTGCCGCAACAGAGTCGATCACCAGCACATCGAGCGCGCCCGAGCGTATCAGGGTGTCGGCGATCTCTAGGGCCTGCTCGCCGTTGTCGGGCTGAGAAATCAACAGCGCATCGATATCCACTCCAATTGCCTTGGCATAGACCGGATCCAAAGCGTACTCAGCGTCGATGTAGGCACAAGTTCCACCCCGGCGCTGTGCTTCAGCAACCACGTGCAGCGCAAGGGTCGACTTGCCGGAGGACTCCGGACCGAACAACTCCACGATCCGACCCCGGGGCAGTCCGCCAACCCCGAGTGCAATGTCAAGGGCCATCGCACCAGTGGAGATCGACTCTATCGTCATCTGGGGGCTCTCCCCCATCCGCATGATCGATCCTTTGCCGAACTGTCGCTCAATCTGGCTGATGGCCATATCAAGGGCCTTGCCCTTGTCCATACCCTCACTGCTCTGCTTTTGCGCTTTTTGTGCCATCTCTCTTCGCCTCTAGCTTTCCGTCATCTCGTGCGTGCGCGGGTGTTCATATCACTCTGCTCGAAATCTATACCGAATCTGTGACAATGGAATACCATTGCTGTAGTTTCACAGCAATGCCTCGATGCTAGCACATCCTCGAACGTGTGTTCTAGCTTATAAACATGAAACCTTCACAATGAATTCGCCATCGACGCTACCGGGGACCCAACAAACCCATCCAAGGAACCAAGCGAAGGTCGCATGTCCTCACAACAACCGAAATCTCCCCAAGAATCACTTGATGTCACGCCAGACTCGCTCTCGGCTCTCGGTAACAATCAACCCTGCTAGTCAAACGCCGCGACACCTCGACCATCACCATCCCGGTGCACCAAATGCCTCCACTATCAACTTGGCCGCACATCGGCCGCGCCTCCGAAGAGCCGGTCGACTTGCTTGACAGATTGGCCCCGGAGTCAAACGCCCAAAGCAATGCTCAACTTTGTACTACTGCCATCTGTGCCAACCAGCGCCGCAATAGGTCAAGGCCCGAGATGGTTGCGTACTGGCGGATCCTCTCGCGATCCCCGGGAAGCTTGAGCTCGCGGGCGACGCTGCCCAACTCTCCCCCGTCGATCCCCACCCAGACGGTTCCTACGCTCTTGCCCTCTGCGGCATCGGGACCAGCCACCCCGCTAAAGCTCAGCCCAATATCACACCCGAGCAGCTTTCTCACCCCGGCCGCCATCTCGAGCACCGCTTGTTGTGTTACCACGTCCCCATGAGCCACCCCGAGAAGCTTGTACTTGACCTCGCTCGCGTAGCTCACTACCCCGCCGATGAACCACGCCGAGGCTCCGGGAATCGCCACGAGCCGCGAGGCTACCAGCCCCCCGGTGACAGATTCGGCCACCCCAAGCGAGAGACCTCTGCTTATCAGCGCGTCTGCGACCGCAGACTCCATGTTGGTGTCGTCAAAGCCAAAGACGTATTCGCCGACAAGCTCTAGCACCTTTGCCTGGTAGGTCTCAAGCAGTGAATTGACCGCAGCGGTATCGCCGCCTTTGGCGGTAAGGCGTACTTTGATACCCTCCATCCCACTTGCCAAGAAAGCCAGGGTGATCGGGTCTTCGCTGGCATCTATCGCCTTGACGAGGGGATCAAGAGCTTCCGAGAGGGAGGACTCCGCCAAGCCCCAGGTGCGAATCACTCGCGATGCGATCTTGGTGCTCTCGCCGCTGCGAACCAGGAGATCGGGTAAGACGGCGCGCTCGAGCATGTCGGTGAGCTCATAGGGCACCCCCGGCACGGCATAGAGCACCTTGTGGCCCATTGGACAAATCAGCCCCGGAGCGGTGCCGCGACGCTGTTCGATGGCGATGGCGCCTTTGGGGACCTTGGCCTGAAGGAGATTGTTCTCTGACATCTTGCGGCCACGGCTGGTGAACATCGCCTCAATGCGCTCGGCGATCTCGACATCAAAGACGAGCTCTACCCCCATTACCTCGGCGATGGCGTCTCGGGTAATGTCGTCCTGGGTGGGTCCGAGTCCCCCGCAGACGATGACCGCCTCATTGCGCGCCAGTGCTTCGCGCAAAACGAGCTTGATGCGCTCCAAGTTGTCGCCCACCCGGGTTTGAAAGTGACAGTCCAGACCCACCTCGGCGAGCTTGGTGGCGATGTAGGTGGAGTTGGTATCCACGATTTGGCCCAAGAGCAATTCCGTGCCCACCGCGACAATCTCAACT
>JAKASN010000520.1 GCA_021819025.1 Actinomycetes bacterium
TGCCACCGCCCGTTTGGCCGCAGGGGACGCTCCTGGTTAGCCAAGTCGCTCCCCCATCTGTCGTGGCAAACATGTACGCAAGTCCGCCCGTGAACCCTGAAGGAAGAGAGCGGTTGATCGGCATGACCGCGACGCTCGTCGGTACCACGACGTATGCGGTGCTCGGATTTGCGCGATTGAGCCAGGCATTGGTGAAGTATCCCATCCCCAAAGGTTCGCTCTCAAACTCTGCTTGGGGCAGACCTGTAAACGATCCCACGAGGCGCAAAGACGAAAAGCGTGCCCCGCCGTCGATAGATTGTGCTATCTCGAGTGAGCATCTCAACTCGGCGCTACACGAACCCACCAGTACCCAAAGGGATTCACCGATGAAAGAAGCGCCGAGGATCTCTTTGCTAAACCTCAACACCTTCCAGGTTGATCCGTTATTCAAGGTCTCATAAAGGGTGCGCGGAAAAGACACCACGCCGTCGCCCCTCGCATTGAATGCCAAGCGTGACATGACCCCTTGACTCGAACAGTTATTGCTGGCAAAGGCGGTGCTGGAACTCATCCATGTCGTGCCGAAGTTGGAGGTTTTCCCGAGGAAATATTGGCAGATATCTCCGACCTGGGTGTAGAAGAGTCCAAAAGCCGAATTCGCTGAGACAGATGAAATAGCCGAAATAATTTCACCCTTCCGGAGACCTGGGATGTACTTCGCGACCGACGGCACCGTCGACGAAGAGGTCGAAGAACCAGTCGAAGGTGGCGGATTACCGCAGCTTGAAAGCGCCAATAAGCCAACCAAGAGCACCGCCGCTAGCTGGGTGAGAGTCATCCTGCACAATCTGGAGTGGTGGCGGCGCATAGGGTTCCCGAGCAATGGGCTCGCCTTTCATTTTTTGAGACCCTTCTTGAGACCTTATCGGATGAGTTTCTGGGCGAAGCCTTGTCGGCCGGAGAGGTTGAAGGCAGGACTTTTAGCAGCGATGCAACTCGTTCCGCTCGGACCGAGGAGGTGATATCTTTGGCGAATTTCTGGCAATGCTCTGGTATCTCTGGGGCTCTTCGGGTGAAGAAGTGGAGTGCTCTCGGGTTTTATCGCGTGCGGGAGTTTGTGCAAAGACCCCTTTTATACGGTGTCTTCAGCGCATCTCGAACTGCTCGAGGTCCGAATAGATTCTGGGTAGCCGAACTTTTGACTTCCAGATCGCACCTCGGCTGCAGGGTCGGCGAGACAACTGTCGCGAGGTCGCGGCGAGATTCCCGTCGCCGCTCTCGCCATGATGGAGTGCTCATTGGCCCGGGTTTTTGCCGCGTGGGTTCCCCCAGATATTGCGAACCGCGTGCTAGAAGAAGATTCCTACCCTGGCTCAAGGCACTGGCTCCACTGCGCCGAAGTGATAGCTCACTTCGATCAAAACACTGGCTCGGCTCGTCATGGCGGACCGAGCCTGGTCAAGCTCTTAGTCCACCCGGGTGGAAACACGCCATCACGCTACAGTAGCAGTGTCGATGGGTGCGATGCCCTTGAGGAGTTGATTTCACGTGCCCAAACTCTGGTGATGAGATACAAACGTGATTAGGTTGAGGGAGAGCGATTCGCGTGAAAGCTGGGACCAAGTACGCTCGTTGGTGGTCTAGAAGGTGGATCCCGGCCGGTGCCCGAGATCACGGCGCTGACTCTATGCCACTAGATTCGGTCGACGCAGCTGAAGGGAAGGGGTCCAGCAAGTGGAGTTGGATATTGATGCCGATGCCATAGAGCGCGCTTGCTTGACTTTACAGGGAGTGGCTAGGAAAACGGTCTTGGAAAAGAGCGATCGGCTTACCGCCAAGGTCGGGGTGCCAGTTCTACTCAAGCGCGAAGACACCCAGCCGGTACGTTCTTATAAGATCCGCGGTGCCTACAACCTGGTATCGTCTCTGAGCACCTCCGAGCGGGACCTTGGCGTGGTATGCGCAAGCGCTGGCAACCACGCCCAAGGGATCGCCTATAGCTGCAATCGGCTTGGCATCAAAGGAAAGGTGTTTCTTCCCGCGACTACGCCGAGACAAAAGCGGCAGCGCATTGGCGAAATTGGGGGCGGCTGGATCGAGATCGTCATCGCGGGGCATACTTACGACGAGGCGAGTGTCGCGGCACACCTTGATGCAGTTCGTAGCGGCGCGGTTTATGCCCATCCCTTTGATGATCCACGCACCATCGTCGGCCAGGGAACCATCGCCCCGGAACTCTTCGACGAGGCTTGGGAGCCCCCAAAAACTGTCATCGTACCCGTGGGAGGAGGAGGACTGATTTCGGGGATCGCTATTTGGCTCAAGTCTCGCCATCCCGCAGTGCGCATTATCGGTGCCGAGCCAGCGGGAGCGGCGTCGATGGGAGCAGCGCTTGCCCTTGGTGCGCCGGTGGCATTGGAGAGCCTCGACTCTTTTGTCGATGGCGCCGCAGTGGGCCGCGTAGGCGATATCACCTTCGCAATTGTAAGGGATCTCGTCGATGAGATTATCTCGGTGCCTGAAGGCGCGGTGTGCTCGGAGATGCTCGAGCTCTATCAGAGCGAGGGCATCATCGTTGAACCTGCCGGCGCTTTGGCGAGTGCCGCAGCAAAGTCGCTCGGTGGTTCGTTGGAGGGCAGA
>JAKASN010000006.1 GCA_021819025.1 Actinomycetes bacterium
GTCCCAGAGTGCGGTGGTGGCGCGCTGGTTGGTGATTGCCATTGCGGAGATATCTGCACAACTTGAGGTGGCGCGTGAGAGGATCTCGACGAGGGCTGCGGCGATCGCCTCACCCGAGTACTCCACGAAGTTAGGGGCGGGTGTCGAAGCGATGAGGGGAACGCTCCAGGTCTCTACCACGTTGAGCTCAGAGTCAACGATGGTGCCGCGAATGCTCGAAGAACCCGCATCTATCGCGAGCACGTTTTTTCTGCTCATTGCACCTCCGCTGCGCCTTGCGAAAATGCTATTCGCTCTGAGCCGGCTCACCATGCGTGAGTGGCGGGACGCGGCTTTGAATGGCGTGGGCCGTTGCGCAGCTTTGCTCCCCGGATCATTGCGATGGCGCGGCCTTCGCTGTGAATTTGATGACGGCAACTCCCTCGGTGGGGATCCCCAAGCAAAGAGATGCTCGGCGCGTCGGGATGAATTTATTGGTGGTGCCTTTCAATAGTTGCGTCTCGACACGCATCGATGCTGGGACGTAGCGGTGCCCGCGTCGACCACGTCTCGGGGAAGCTGGGGGCCGCATTTAGCGTCGACTCGGCTAAGCAGCGCAGGCGAGGAGGTTGCACGTGATGCTCGGGTAACTCCCAAATCGCGCCGGTGGCCGAAAGGTATCGCTGGCAAATTGAGGGTCTCCTTGGTGATCCTAAGCTTGAGGGTGACACGAGAATTTTTCCCCCGGGGTAACTTGGCTGGCAAAATGGGGGATTGGAGAGAAGTCGGCCGGAGGATACGCTCCACCGGCGCCGCGATGAGGCGCTGGGTCGCGGCGCCCACCAACCCTTCCCAGGCGCGAAGTCTGCCAACAATTACTAGCATTAGTAAATGATTGTTGACTGATAGGGTGCGCGGTAAATGAGAAGTCCAGCAGAGCTGGTAGATAGCTTCAGGGCCAACGGCAAAAAGGTAACCCCGCAACGTGAGCGGATCTTTCAGATCCTGCACGGCAACCGGGATCACCCCAGTGCAGATGGGGTATTTGCCCATCTCAGCGCTGAGATGCCAACGGTATCGTTGAAGACGGTCTACCAAACCTTGGGCGAACTTGTTGAGATGGGCGAGATACACGCGTTGGATCTTGGTCTGGGAGCTACTCGCTTTGACCCCAACGGTCGTCAACACCATCACCTGGTTTGCTTTGGATGCAACGTCGTGGAAGATATCGACCTTCCCCTTCCGGGAATCGAGGCAAAACTTCAGGGCATCTCTGACTTTTCCATCGAGTCCGTCGAGTTGACCATTAGAGGGCGTTGCAAGAAGTGCCAAGGCAATCCCTGGGAGACTGGCCGGTAAGGTCATTAGTCAGAATCAGTCGGCATGCCCATTGGGCACCAAGAAAATGAATATTGAGGAGTGCACAAAGTGTCAGAATTAAAAGGTACCAAGACCGCGGAGAACCTAAAGGAAGCCTTTGCAGGGGAGTCCCAGGCGAATCGGCGCTATCTCTACTTCGCACAAAAGGCTGATATCGAGGGATACCCCGATACTGCAGCGCTGTTCCGCTCAGTCGCTGAGGGCGAGACTGGCCATGCCTTTGGCCACTTCGACTTTCTCGCCGACGGTGTCGGAGACCCGGTGACCGGCGAACCCGTTGGACCGACCGAGGACAACCTCAAGTCCGCCATCGAGGGTGAAACCTACGAATACACCGAGATGTACCCCGGGTTTGCCAAGACCGCCCGTGAAGAGGGTTTTGAAGAGATCTCGCAATGGTTCGAGACTTTGGCTCGCGCTGAGAAGAGCCATGCGGGACGCTTCACTCAAGGGCTTGAGGCGATCTCCTAAGCCGAAGTAATTCCCGGGCGCGAAGACGACGTGCTTTGCAAAGTGCAGCCAGGGTCGGATTGGTGGTGCGAGCCAGCAATCCGACCCGTCAGTTAAGGAGCCATAGGTCAGTGACAGTCACCTACAATCCATCGGACCCGAACTACTTTGTCCCCTCCGACCTGCGAGCCGAAATGACACGGGTCTTCGACCTATGTCACGGTTGCCGTCTCTGTCTGCACCTTTGCCCGTCATTCCCGACCCTCTTTGATGCCATCGATTCCCACGACGGCGATGTGGGGCGCCTCACCAATGCCGAGGCAGACCAAGTCGTAGACGAGTGCTACCAGTGCAAGCTGTGTTACAACAAGTGTCCCTATGTCCCGCCACACGAGTGGGAACTCGACTTTCCTCGCCTCATGTTGCGGGCGAAAACTGTCGCTAAGTCGACACGCCGCGAGGGAGTTGCACAGCGACTCTCCGATGAGGTGCTCGGGCGAACCGATCTCGTCGGTGTGGCATCGGTGACATTTTCATCTCTTGCCAACCGCTTGCTCGATACCAACTCCACGGTCTCGCGAACCGCGATGGAAAAGACCATTGGTATCGCCTCCCAGCGCCTTCTTCCGCCATATGCCAAGATGCGTTTTAGCACCTGGTTTTCGCGCCGGGGCCGACCTTTTGTAAGAAATCGTCAAAGCGCAGTGGCCGTTTTTCCGACCTGTTTTATCGAGTACATGGATCCAGAGATCGGAAAAGCCACGGTGGCGGTGTATGAGCACAACGGCGTTTCGTGTTCGGTACCTACCAATGCGAAGTGTTGTGGCGCGCCCTGGCTACACGGTGGCGACGTGGAAAAATTCAAAAAAGTCGCAGAAAAGAACGTTGAGGTGCTCGCTGCCGAAGTTGGCGCCGGTCGTTCCATCGTGGTTGCACAACCGACTTGCGCCTACGTCATCAAGAAGGACTATCCGCTCTATCTCGGAACCGAGCAGGCCGCAAAGGTTGCCGAAGCGACCTTTGATACCTCCGAATACCTCATGAAGATGTACCGCCAGGACAAAGATTCACTAGCGAGAGACTTCTCCGGAGAGATTCCGGAAAATATTACTTATCACGCCCCATGTCACCTTCAAGCTCAAAATATCGGCTTCAAGAGCCGCGATCTCATGAAACTGACCGGTGCGAAGATATCGCTGGTTACCAAGTGTTCAGGCATCGACGGCACCTGGGGTTATCGCGCCAAAAACTACCAGCTTGCCAAAAGAGTCGCGCAAAATCTTGCTAAGGCGATTGATGCGGCACCGCGTGGCGAATTGGTAGGCGATTGCCATCTCGCAAACTACTCCATCACCGAGGAGACCAAGAGGGGAGTGTCCCATCCCATGATGGTCATGGCGCGAGCCTACGGTCTCGACATCAATACCTAATTTGCGTTTCACTGAGCTACGCCACGGCGGCTAAGAAGAATTGACAAGGAAAATGTTTAATTACCTCACTATCGACGACATTATGGATTCTCGCAGCTACGAAAGACAGCGCGAGCAATTCCGTGCTGAGATCATCGCAGTAAAGAAGCTCCGCCGGATCGCCGTAGGCCCGATCATGACCCTGCTTTTTGAGAACCGATCTACCATCTTGTTTCAGATCCAGGAGATGGCGCGGGCGGAAAAGATGACCACCGACGCTCAAATCGAGATTGAACTCGACACTTACAATCCGCTCATTCCCGCCCGGAACGAACTTTCAGCCACGCTCTTTCTGGAGTTGACCACCAAAGACGAGTTGTTGGAGTGGCTGCCCAAGCTCGTTGGTATCGAGGAATCGATCGAGATTGAGATCGCGTCGCCGAAGCAGTCCTTTCTAGTCCCCTCGATCACCGAGGCAGCTCACAAGAGACAGCTCACGCGCCCTGACGTCACCGCGTCAGTGCACTATATTCGCTTTGACCTTGGCACCGATGCCGCAGCCGCTATGGCCAATAGTACCGTCACCTTGCGAAGCGTTCATCATCGTTACTCCTACGAGACGGTTCTTTCGCCTGAGACGGTGGCTTCCTTGTGCTCGGACTGGTTACCCGCGCCGCGCTGAGGGTCCTGATATCACCATCGATTCGCGCGGGGGAACTCCATCTTTGCCCAAGCCAGCCGAGATTGCGACTCGTCGCGCGCTGCCCCGCGAGCTCAAGTCGAGGGGCTTTTGCGCGCTAAGAGTTGATGGGCTCACGCTAAGCGTTCGCACTCGGTAAAGTGGGAGTTAATTTCCGTGAATCGGCGCCTCTAAGGGAACTTCCTTCTTATATTCTCTTTACACAGAGTGAAATATGACACATAATTTGTTTAGCTAAATGTACGCCGCATCATCGCCGAGATGACGTCGGGTGGGTTTGAGTGGCGAGCCACTCGCAGGGGGTGTAAATGCAAGTCCAGTCGTGGCGCGAGGATGCTGCGTGCAAGGGAATCCGTCCAGGTCTTTTCTACCCAGAAAACGAAGCGGAAGAGCGCAAGGCCAAGGCGGTATGCGGTCTTTGTCAAGTTCGTGAGTGTTGTCTGGAGTTCGCGATTTCCTCGGGAGAGCCTGAAGGTGTTTGGGGCGGTCTGAACTCGCGCCAACGCCGCCGCATTGCGAGATCGCGGCGAGATTTGCGGGTCTTTTCTGCGGTCTGATTGCGCCCGTGGGGCGTGGTCGGCACTAGCTGTGCTCATGCAGAGTGTTTGATGAGCTGTGGGACTATTTTGTTCTAGTGATGGCGCTGCCTTGTCTTAGTTCTTCTCGCCGGTGGTTGCGGTGATTGGCCGCGGTCTTGGTGGCTTTCGCGGCCTTGGCCGCAAAGATCGCACCAACAGGTACCAGTTCAAGAGCTTGCACCATGATGGGCTCGTGGCGGCGCGGTTTTGAGGAGTTTCCCCAGTGCGTTCGCGCTGGCCATGCTGGCCTTAGTTGGAGGCCGACTTTGAGTGCTATCGCGGTGCTGGTGCTGTGGGGAGCCTTGGGTGTCATCCTCTAGCGCTAAGTTCGATTTAGCCAAGGTCAACCGCGTCCTTGGATAACTTTGGAAGGCAAAATGGCAAACAAACCCCTAGCGTTTAGGGTCGACCGCGGAGCGCTGATGGGCTTGATACGCTCTGAGGAGGAAAGGTTCCTTCGCAGAACGGAAAAGTCACGCTCCCTGTATCGTGATGCTCGCAAGGTGCTGCTAGGTGGCGTCCCGATGAGCTGGATGAATAAATGGGTTGGTGGCTATCCCATTTACTTCTCCGCTGCCAGCGGTGCAACCATTACCGATGTGGACGAAAATGCCTACATCGACTTTTGCCTCGGGGACACCGGCGCGATGGCGGGGCACTCCCCAGCAGCGACCGCGGCCGCAGTCGCCGAACGCACCACGAGCTCCGGCGGCATCACTACCATGCTTCCCAATAGCGACGCCGCTCGCGTGGCGGGAAACCTCCGCGATCGCTTCGGCCTCGACTTCTGGCAGTTCACCCTCTCCGCGACAGATGCCAATCGCTTCGCACTCCGTCTCGCGCGCCAGATTACCCGGCGTAAAAAGATCCTGGTCTTCTCCTATTGCTACCATGGCACGGTTGATGAGACCTTTATTACCCTCCAAGGAGGGCGTCCCTCCTCGCGAGCGGGCAACGTCGGAGCTGCGGTCGATCCCACCCTTACTACCGAGGTGGTCGAATTCAACGACCTTGAGGCTCTGCAAAAGGTGCTTTCGCGCGGTGAAGTTGGGGCGATTTTGGCAGAACCCGCATTGACCAATATTGGTATCGTGTTGCCCGAGGGCGACTTCCTCGCTGAGGTGAAACGGCTTGCACACCAATATGGTGCGCTTTTGATCCTCGACGAAACCCACACCTTCTCTGCGGGCTATCACGGCGCGAGCGGACTATACGGGGTGACGCCAGACGTTTTGACGATCGGAAAGTCCCTTGGTGGTGGGGTGCCATTTGGCGCCTACGGCCTCAGCGCCCAAGTGGCCGAGCGAATCGAGGCCGAGAGTGAGGTCGACTACGTCGACACCGGGGGCATCGGGGGAACTTTGGCTGGCAATGCCCTTTCGCTCGCGGCGGCTCGTGCCACGCTGGAAGAGGTATTTACCAAAGATAACTTCGCGAGGATGATCTCTTTGGCCGATCAGTTCACCGCGGGAGTAAACCAGTCCTTGCACAAGTACCAGCTCCCCTGGAGCATTGTGCAACTCGGCGCTCGCTCGGAGTATCGTTTCAGCAGTCCGCCACCGCGCAACGGCGGCGAGTCGGCCGCAGCGGCCGATGAGGATCTCGACACTTACTTTCACCTCTTCATGCTCAACCGGGGTGTGCTCATGACGCCTTTCCACAATATGGCCTTGATGTCACCCGCAACTACTCAAGACCAGATAGACATCCACACTTATCTCTTCGACCAAGCCTGCGCGGCCCTGGTGGGCAACGAGTAACCGCAGACCGCGACGGTAGTAAGGCGAGGACAGTCGCCGCGACATCGATGAGCAGAAGTATCTCGCTCCAAAGTTGGCCGAGACCGAGAGGGTGGCAGAGCGCCGGCCCAACGTGGCCCCTGTCGGCTCTCACTCGCTGGGCGCGGCTAGAATCTTCTCATGGAAGTTCTTGCGGACTCGATCAAGTACCAACCCGAGCGGCCCGAGTGGCCCCGGATTCTCAAGAGACTCATCGCCGGAGATGCCATAGATTTTGATGCGGCTTATGCCGCGATGTCGGACATGCTCTCAGGCGAGACCCCGCTTCCGGTCGCCGCCGGATTCCTGGTGGCGCTGAGAGCCAAAGGCGAGACCGCCGAAGAGATGGCGGGCCTCGCCACCGCGATGGCGGATTTCGCCACCCCGGTGCACTATGTCGGCGATCTCGTCGACACCTGTGGGACCGGTGGTGACCAAAAGCACAGCGTGAACATCTCCACGATGGCCGCACTGGTGGTGGCAGCTTCGGGGGCCAAAGTATGTAAGCATGGGAACCGCGCCGCCTCGTCCATGTCGGGCTCCGCTGACGTGCTGGAATATCTCGGGGTGAAGATCGATCTCGGGGCGAACGACGTACTTAGCTGTATTGAAGAGACCAACATCGGCTTTTGTCTCGCGCCGCGCTTTCACGGCGCCATGGCGCACGTCATGCCGGTGCGGCGGGCGCTGGCAGTTCCCACGGCATTTAACTTTCTCGGTCCGCTGGTAAATCCCGCTCGGGCTAATCGCCAGCTTGTAGGAGTATTTGAGCCCAAGATGGCGCGAATCATTGCCGAAGTGCTCGCCCAGCTCGGCTCCGAGCACGCCTTGGTCGCTTATAGCGCCGATGGCTTCGACGAACTCTCCACGACTTCGATCAATACCGTGATCGAGTTGCGCCGAACAAGTTCTGGCGAGGTGCGCTTTGAAGAGTACCAGCTTGATCCCCGGGACTTTGGCTTCAAACTCGCAGTGGCGAGCGACATGCTCGGCGGCGACCCGGCGAAAAATGGCGAGGTGCTTCTCGCGGTGCTTCGCGGAGGAGGCGGCTCGGTGCGCGACATGGTGTTACTCAATGCCGGGGCGGCTCTATATGTTGCTGGCCAAGCTGGCGACATCGCCACCGGGATCGAAAAAGCACGTGAGATACTTAGCTCGGATCTCGCTGCCAAGACGCTCGAAAATCTCGTTGCGGTTTCGCGCCGACTCGGTTCCTAGCCCCGCCTTGCGCTCGGGAGGGCGCTCAATCGCGTCGTTCCAAGCTTGCGCCTCTGGGCACGAAGGGACGATGGGCGAGTGACAGCGGCATGCTGAGCACCTGACAAGAGTCGCTAATGCGAAAATCACTGCCAGAAACGAGGTGGTTCCAAAGGATCCACAACTCCTCGAAACTGTGCAGAGCCGGGAACTTATCGCTGGGATGCGGTGCAAGAGTCAAGGGAGGATCAAGGGCTGCAGCTAGGGAGGGGTCTCGGCGGCTTGAAGCCCGTGGCGAATCCAACAAGATCGCTCCCGCATCGTCGGCGCGGAGTTCGGTCATCCCGTGATGCAGGTGCAAAATCTTGCCGCTCCGGTTGGAGGTGATTTCAAAACTCTCCAGCGCACCAAGTGACATGGTGGCGAATTGACGCACCATGGCGAGGATGAGATAGTTGGCGCCGAGGCGAAGTTTCTCTGCCTCCTCAAAGAGCTGAGACTGCGAGAGGACGGTGAGCTTGTGCCAGAGTCGTCGAGAGATCGCATCCACTGCGATAGCCGTGGCAGGGCTTGCCGATCTCGGCGCCTGAATCTGTTTTGGAGCCAGCTTGTCATCGGTGCGCAAGCGCCACGCTTCGGGCACCACTTCAAGTGCGTTTCGGAGCGCATACTCAGCGAGTGCAGCACTCCTGCGACTTCGGAAAGGACCGATCGCACTCGATGTGGAGTCGATAGGTGCTGATGCTTTGAGGATCTTGGTTTGGGCGATGCCTTGTTGGCTGAAGTTGGCGGCGATGTAGCGATAGTCGCTCGCCGAGCGCTTGCCTAAAGCGTTGAAGCGAGGCTTGAGTCGCTGGATGAGACGCGCTTCGGCAAGGAGCGCCTCGAGTTCGCTTTCGAAAGTCATGTAGCAGAGAGTGTGAATGCCAGCGAGAAGCGGATCGACTTTTCGTCTCGTGTCGGACGTGAAGTAGGAGCGAAAACGGGCGTTGAGATCTACCGCTTTGCCCACGTAGGTGACTTCTCCACTTCCGTCCAGGCTCCAGTAGACCCCATTGCGGCGAGGGAGGTAGTTGCAGGCCCTCAACTTAGCCAGGTGGCGCCCAGCAATCTTGTTGGGGAGCAAGCGCAGCTCTGCAACGGTGGCCACTCCGTAGCTACCCGCACGTTCGATGAGATGGTGGAGGAGGTCTACCGTGGCCAGTACGTCGGGCATTGCGCGGTGCGAGGGCTGGTGGTCGAGGCGCAGCTCGGCGGCGAGTGTTCCCAATTTGAAGTTGGTAACTTCTCCCATGATGAGCTTGCGTGCCAGGCTCACAGTGTCTAGCAAGGGATTTTCCAGGCGCAAGAGCGGCGAGATACGCGAGAGAGCAGCGTTGATGAAGCCGATATCAAAGCCGATGTTGTGTCCGACGATCACCGCCCCTTCGGCCATCTCCAGGATGCGACTAATCGCTGTGGCAATCAGCGGCGCCCCGCCGAGCATTTCGGGGTAGATGCCCGTCATCTCCGAAATCCCCGATGGCAGATAGCCCGATATTGCCACCAGGGACTCGTAGGAGTCGAGCATCTTGCCGCCTCGCATTGTCACCGCTGCGATCTCGGTTATCTCACAGTTTGCCGGCGAAGTTCCGGTGGTCTCGACATCGACAATGAGGAATTTCGTCTCCCCCAGGGTCGGCTCGAGGTCGGTGAAATGTAGTTGCTCTCCCAATCGATACATCCCAGAACTAGAACATCTGTACGGTAATACTATTCAGTGTGGTGGCCATGCGAGCACCAAGTAGGCCACCACGGGGTCTCGGGGTGCGCGGCTAGGTTGCGGGGAGGCAAAGTCGCGCTGGCGCTGGGTAATCGGCGAGTTGGGCGAAGTTGTCTCATGCCACCGGGCATCGGGGAGGCGCAAAGGAAACTCCCATGAGAAGTGGCGTCATGGCGTCGCGCGTCGCGATCATGGCGATCTTGGGAGGTAATTGGTGAGTTACGACGGAGTTGCCCTAATATGGTGGGAGTGGAATTGCCCAAATACCGATGTGACAACTGCGGAAATAAGACCCGCTTCGACGTGGTGGCGACGGAGCGCTTTGTGGCGTTTTACCATTACAGTCTCGGCGGCGAGCTGAGTGTGGAGTCGCGCGAGGTTAGCGACTTCACCGTTGAGTCGGTGACGTGCAGATGGTGTGGATCTGCGAAGTCCATTGTCGATGATTCCCTTCTCATAGAAGGTTGATTTCCAAAGGTTTAGCCAGGCTCTCTCCTGGAATGGCGTAAATGGGGTGGGGGAGTGTGTGCTGTGAATGCTAACCATAAGTCGACCTCTTAAGGTCGCTGGCCAAGCAATGCGATATGGGAGATGGAGGAAGGAGCTTATGCTCCCTGGCCCTCCGAGATCAACTCTGCGAGAGAGGGGTCTCAAACCACCGTCAGGTGCGTCGGTAAAGAGCCGAGGTATTGAGCGTGACGGGAAAAGGCGGAGATACCTCCGTCAGGTATGTACTACGAAGATGAGCGAAAGCGAACCATCCGATGACGCATCGAAAACTCGAAGGATGGCATCAGAACCAAGGTTGACTTCCTGCCTTGGGATGAGTCTGGCGGGTTGTCTCGTTCCTGGCCAGACGGTGTCCGGTGTAAAGGTGGCATGAGCGTAGTACTGGCTTTCATATTGAACTCAGGAACCAGTCGTGTGGTTGCCCTTGTGGAAAAACACAAGGAACGGGAGTACGCCGAGGCAAAAGCCGAAGGCGAGAGTACCGGATGCTATGCACTGGGGCGGACTGGGGTGTATTAGCGATGAAGGTCTTGTAATGAGACTGGAGCAAAGGCCCCAGGCGAACGGACTGCAAAGGACAGGCCAACCCAGCAATGGGGACGAGCTGAAACGGAACAGTTGCGAGCAGGAAGCCGAATGAATCGAGAGGTTCACGTTCGGTTTGACGGGAACGGGAGGGGGCGGTTCCCTCCCGTCACCCTACCGCGGTATTTTGCCCCTCTTGCAGCGCGGTTCCAATTCCGGAGTTACTTTGTCAACAATTGAGGACGGAGAAATATCTTGCTCGCCTTTAGAATTAACACTGTCTAGGTAGTGTTATTTGTCTGGGTTTGCTCCAAATATGGCTGGAGCGGCCACGAGGGGGTGCGCCGCAAGTGTATGGTGGCACATTCGCCCAGGGCGTTTGGGCAGCGTAAATTTCGGAGAGTGGGAAGATGGCCAGCGAACTTGCAGTTACTTTGACATCTCGGCGTGACCGTTCCAAGCCGAAGAACTGGCAGATGGCCACGGTAACCGAGGTAATCGTGGAGACTCCCGAGACGTCCACCTTGCGTCTCGCCCTGGTGGAGAGCGATGGTTTTTTGCCCGGGCAGTACTACAACATCAGAATTCCCGTCGAGGGAAGACCCCGTCCAATCCAGCGTGCCTATTCGGTAGGATCCTCCCCGATACCTGACGCTTCGGTGATCGACGTGGGCGTGCGCGAGACCCCCGGGGGACTCGTCTCGCCAGTATTAGTCCGCCAGGTCGCCCCGGGCGACCTTCTGGAAGTTCGTGGACCTTATGGCAATTTCACTTGGACCGAGCGAGACGGTGGACCAGTCTTTCTAATCGGGGCTGGTTCAGGAGTAGTTCCTTTGATGTCGATGATTCGCTACCAAGCACATAAGGGCAGCGCCCAGCCAATGCATCTGCTGTTTTCTTCTAAAAGTCAAGAGTTTGCGATCTATGCGCAAGAGTTAGCGGCACTTGAGGCCAAATATCAATGGCTCACCGTTTCGCACACCTTTACCCGCGATCCCCACGACGAGCGCGCGCGCTTCCACCGTCGTATCGACAAAGAGATGATCGCCGAGGTCCACTCCGAACTCCAAGCGCGCGTGGCCTTTATTTGTGGACCCCCCGAAGTGGTGGAATCCGCCGAAGAGATTCTTTGCGATCTTGGCATGCCACCCGAACAGGTTAAGACGGAAAAGTACGACTGAGAGGTGGCGATCTGGGTCGACTCTGCACTGTGGACATTTCGCGGCGTGAAGCACGCTCATATGGTGTCGGACTCTTCCTACGATGAGCTCCATGACTTCGCGGCGCAGCTCGGTTTTCCCCGGAGAGCTTTTCAGGGCGACCATTACGACATCCCCGACTACCTCATCCCGGTGGCGTTGAGTCTGGGAGCCACCTCGATTGGCCCCCGCGAGCTGGTAAGTCGTCTCAGATCTTCTGGACTGCGGCTGGCTCGGAGCAAGAAAGCATAATGTGGCAGGAGATGACGCGGCGGGCCTCGTTGGCCAAAGCGCGGCAAGATTGAGAGCTTTTGAGCTCGCGTCGCAGCTGGAGAAACTTGCCCTAGAAGCCGGACTGGTCGGTTTTGGCATTTCGTCCTCGCGTGAGTATAAGAACGTACGGATCATGCTCGAAGAGCGCGAGGCTCTGGGTTATCGCGACACCATGGAGTTCACCTACCGTAATCCCCCTCGCTCTAGCAGCGCTAATGCGGTATTGGCCGAGGCTAAATCGGTAATTACCGCGGCGCTCTACTATGGCGACCAGGGCGATGAAAGCTTGGCTAGTGCTTCGATAGCTCGATACGCCAAGTCCGACAACTATGGGGCGCTCGGCGCCAAGCTCAAGATTCTCGCCGAGTTTCTTGCATCTCGGGGATATTTGGCCCGTGTCGCTCTCGACTCCAACGCGATGATCGATAAAGAGGCAGCGCTGCGCGCGGGCTCGGGGAGCTACCTAAAGAATTCGCTCATTGCGATACCGCGATACGGCTCAATGGTGGTGCTGGGCAATGTCGTCACCAATGCCGCTCTAATTCCTTCGTCTCGCCAGCTGCGTCTACTAAGTTGTGGCAGTTGTAGACGCTGCATCGACGCTTGTCCCACCGGGGCGATTCGTCCCGGTGGGGCTATCGATGCCCGACGATGCATCTCCTGGGTCCTGCAAAAGCCCGGCAAAATTCCCATCGAGCTTCGCGAGGCGATCGCCACGCGGGTCTACGGCTGTGACACATGCCAAGATATCTGCCCATACAACCACGCGGCGCGAGAAGTTCATCCCTCGCCCGAAGTTGTCGTCGCAGATCTCTTGGCGATTCTGGAGATGTCCGACGAGGAGCTTCTCGCAGGCTTCTCCCATCTTTATCTCCACAAGCGAGATCCGGGAATCCTGCGGCGCAATGCGCTGCTCGCTCTCGCTAACGCGAAAGTCAGCGAAGTTGGAGATCTCCAACCCCTCTTGGCCACTTTGGAGAGGTATCGTGGTTCGCCGGATGCAGTCTTGGCGGAACAAGCGAGCTACTCATCTGTCTTGGTTGGCGCACTTGATCGGCGCGGGGCGCGCCAGGGATGAGCCCAAAGCTCGTGGCACCCAAGTATGTGCCAAGTTTGGGGGAACTACGCTGGAGAGACCCATGCGCTACAGCTCCCTAAGTGTCACCGAGATTCGTCAACCACGCCATTTGCACACCTCGCGCCGTCATCTTTTGGTTACCAATGACTTCCCTCCCAAGTTTGGGGGAATACAAAACTATCTCTATGAGATCTATCGCCGCCTACCCGCCCAAGACGTCGCAGTCCTTACGAGCAGTTATCCCGGCGACGACGCCTTTGATGCCCGCGCGCCCTTTGAAGTAATTCGGCTTGAGAGAAAGTGGCTTCTTCCCACGCGACCGCTTGTACAACTCGTCACCGAACTCATCTCCGATATGGGTGCTGAGACTCTCGCCGTTGATCCCGCACTACCCCTAGGTGCTATTGCGGGCAGGCTACCGCTTGCCTGCACACTCGTCGTTCATGGGGCTGAAGTGGTGATTCCGGCCAAGTTGCCGATTCTGAGATCCCGCCTCGCCGCAGTGGTGAGATCCAGTAACGGCATCGTCGCAGCGGGTGAATATACCCTGTCCGCGCTCGATAAATACCGTGGGTCGCCTTTCGGAGGGTCCTTTCGAGCCAGCATCGTGCCGCCCGGAGTCGATACAGAGCGCTTTCATCCCCTTGGGGAAAAAGAGCGCCGCGAACTTCGGGAACGCATGGGTTATCGCGAGGGTGACTTTGTCGTGGTGGGGATCTCGCGCCTGGTGCCGCGAAAGGGGATGGACACCCTTATTGACGCTTGTGCAATCGCAGCTCGAGAAGTTGGCGGGCTGCGCTTGGTGATTGGCGGCGAGGGACGAGATGGCCCACGACTCAAGAGACGGGCGGAATCCAAGCAGTTAGCGGTAACTTTCACCGGACGTCTCAGTGACCCCGAAATGGTGGAACTCTACCAGGTCGCCGATCTTTTTGCCATGTTATGCCGCAACCGTTGGTTCGGCTTGGAGCAGGAGGGTTTCGGGATCGTATTTCTTGAAGCTGCGGCATGCGGGGTTCCCCAGCTCGCGGGACGATCGGGTGGCGCAAGCGAGGCGGTTGAAGATGGCGTCTCGGGATTCATTATCGAGGAGCCTAAAAACGCTGCTTTGGTCGCGGCGCGAATCCTTCAGTTGGCGCGAGATCCCGAGTTGCGCTTCAAGCTCGGGGATCAAGCACGCCTTCGGGCGAAGCGCCACTTCGATTATGGCGCTCTTGCCCAACTCTACGCCAAGCACTTTGGGCTGTGATGCCTGGCCGACCTGGCTAAGATCCCTAGGTGGGTGCTAGAGCTGTGACCGGGCTTCACGTGACGTAGTGATAGTTTCGGTGATGTGTTATTTTTTTGGGTGGCAAGCGTATGTCGCGATAATGTCGCTGCCGCAGCTGAGGGCGCAAGCCTTATTCGGCGGAGCTTGCCTGGGACACGTCCGCTAGCGGACTGAGATTGCAAGGAATTTGCGATGGACAAGACAGTTGAGACGGCCGTAGTTGGCGCGAGTCCCTCGGAGTGCTATGAGATCGCTGGGGATTTTGCCAATTACCCGGAATGGGCAGGGGACATCAAGAGCGTGGAAATTCTCGAGCGCGATGCGGCGGGGCGCGGGACCCGAGTTGCCTTTCGCGCCGCAGCGTTTGGCCGCAGCGCCTCTTACACCCTGCACTACAGCTACCACGATTCCCTGCCTTACGCGATCAGCTGGGTGCAGGAGAAGGCGGACCTTACCGCCAAGCTTGACGGCAACTACCAATTTAACCCCCTTGAGGATGGGACCACCGAGGTCATCTACTCCCTAGAAGTGGAGTTGCTGGTTCCGATTCCTGGTTTTGTGAAGCGCAGAGCGGAGTCCAAAATTGTGCACAGCGCGCTAAAGGACCTCAAAGATCGCGCTGAATCCAAAGCCAATAGCAATGGAGTCGGCCAGCGCTAGTGGAAGCGCTCCGGGTGGGTTTGGACCTCGGAGGAACCAAACTCGCGGGGGTGATTACTAGCGGCAATGGCGAGATGGTTGCCTCTGCGAGCGTTCCGACCCCTTCGCATGGCCGCTGGGTCTCTGCGACGATGCTCGAGCTGGTGGATGGACTTGCAGCGGTGGCCGGAGTTGATCGAGGTTCGATCGCGTTTCTTGGGGTAGGGATACCGGGCCTTGTCGGCAATGGCGAGATGGTTGCCTCT
>JAKASN010000521.1 GCA_021819025.1 Actinomycetes bacterium
TCTCCCTTGAAGTCGGCCGAGTCGAACACTGCGCTACTGGCCCAGCTTGGCTACTTGGGCATTGACGGCATTCGTAGCGGTACCCATAGTCGCTTTGAATGCCACCCAAAGAATTACCCCGAGAAATGCGAAGATCAGTACCGCGATGGCGGCCGATACGACTCCCTCGCCAGCGTCCGAGTCCGCCAAGGCTCCGAAACGCTCGGAGAGGAACGTTGCGGTGCTCTCGGTGACTGCGATGAGGAGAATCACCATGGAGTTGAAGAGATTCATGTCTTTCTGCCTTTCAGGGTCAAGTTCGATTTGCGGGCGAGAAATCTCGCGATAGGGGGTCCAAGGAGCGCGGCCGCGCCTGTTCCCAAAAGGGCTCTATGAGCCGGTGACAGCTTTCATGACTGCCACGAAAGGCACGAAGATCAAGACGATTCCCGGCACGAGCGCCGCAATGGTGATTGGAATCCAGATTTTTTGGGAGTTTTTTTCCATCTCTGCCAGTGCTCGGCGGTGGAGATCCTCGCGTTGGGAGGCCGCCTCGTTGCGAGCCGCCTTAACTAAATCGGCGCCGTAGAGGGCACCTTCGAGGACCTTGGTGAGTCGTGTCAGTGAAGGAATCGACGAACCCTCCTGTGCCGCGGCAAGCGCATCGGAAAGCGCGCCGCCTCCCCGCATCGACCGCGCGACCGCTTCAAAGATCTCCGTGCAGGGACTTTTGGAGCGCTCGGCGATTCGTGAGAGAGCTCCCACGAGCGAATAGCCTCCCGCCAGGTAAACTGCGAGCTTCTCGATCTCTGCAGGCATCGATGCGTCAATGGCGCGGACTCTCGCTGCACCTTGATTGAGGGCATGGGCAACTATGAGCCCGGCAATGACGCCGCTAAGTGCCAAAGTCGCCGTGGCCACTCTTGAGGAGACCAAGCCAAGGGCGAGGCCCGTTGCGACTGCGGTCCCAACGGCCACCAGTAAGTAGGCAAGCTGCCGCTTCATCGCCCCGATATGAGTGCCCTTGCCTGCGAGCTTGCCCACCAAGGCATCCAATTTGGGCAAGATTCGCAAAGGAGATGTTCCAAGCAGGAGGGGAGTGTCATTGGCCAGGGACGGGAGCCACTGGCGCCTCAGGCGATTTTGTTGGGCACGGCTCTCGATCAGTGTTGCAGTGCCAATGATGGCGCCCCCCACACACGCGCACGTCGTTGCAGCAATAGCTAGGGAAACAGTGCTGATCATCGTGTTCTTCTGCGGCGGTACAAACTCGATGGGCTAGCGAGGCGGCTCGCCCATATCCAGCAGCCAAGCAGCACGATGCATGAAAATGCCATGCCAAGCACGCCAAGGGTGCTTCGATATGGTGCTATCCCCGCGATTCCGGCTCCCGCGGCCATCATGCCAACCGGAACCGCCACCACGAAGTAGCGAGCAAAATTTACCCCTGCGAGTTTGGCTTGATACTCTGCCTGGCGATCGCGTTCAGCGAGCCGGTCGACGCGCATATCCTCCACGAGGCGAGCGATCTCATTACCAGGTGCATCTTGAGCGGCCCCAAGGAGTTCGGCGACTAATTCGGTGCCGTGATCAGGCAACGCTTGAACCAAGGTTGCCAGTGCGGAGTCGAAGGAACCCGTTATCGCAAAGCTTCGCTCCGAGGCGAGAAAAGCTTGTTCGAGCTGGCCGCTGAGACTTTTGCCGGCGAGAAATAACGCCGATGGCAGTGGCGCCCCCAGGGCTCCGATACGCAGTTGCATTTCAGCAAGTAAGTCTGGCCAAGCTTGCAACGCCTCTTTTTCAAGCCTTGAGGCCCGGCGGTGGGAGGTGCCCGAAGCTGATAATGCGAACACCACCGCGCCACCTGCAAATGCGAGTGGGGGTGAAGCGGTCAAGTACAAGATCGCCGCCATACTCAAGAGCGCAAGTGTCAGGTTTGCAAGGACTATCTGAGCTGGCGCTGCCGACCAGAGGTGAGTCATGTTCTTGAGCATTGTCTTGGGGCGGCCGGTAGTGGAGTTGTTTCGCTTTAGCGGAGCTTCACGGAGTGCTAAAAGCGCGCCGCCGGCAAGGGAGGCAATTCCGCCGCCCGTTGCGGCGATCAGATCGTTCGGCATTTCAATCATTGCTGCCGCCCCCCAAGGGGTCAAGGTCAAAGGTGATGCCGCGCGCACGAGCTTTTTGAACCAGTCGGCTGGGAGCTTGCCGGGTGGACACAAGCTGGCCAGAACTAGCGAGGTAGCTAAATATCGGTGTGGTCGTGAAGGTAAAACTTTCTGAGCCCCCGGCCAGCTCTTCGACCGCGATGATCTCTGTAACCCGTGGCTGCCCGTCGATTCTGGTGCAATAGACCACCACGTCGATGGCGTCGCTCACCATATGAGTTACCGCGCCGAAGGGAATCTGAAAGCCAGCGATCTGTATCAATAGGCGCAGCCGCGACAGCGCCCCGCGCGCCGAAGTGGCGTGTAAGGTGGTATAGCCTGAAACTCCCGATGAGAGGGTTAGAACCAAAGGTAAGGCCTCTCTGTCCCTTACCTCTCCAACAATTGCCACATCAGGCGCCATTCGTAAAAAGCCAGCCACCAGTTGGCGAAGATCGATACCGGCCCGATCGGGAC
>JAKASN010000522.1 GCA_021819025.1 Actinomycetes bacterium
TCTGATGAACTGGCGTGGGATCGCGCCTCCGACGATCTCGTCGATAAACTTCACGCCTGCCCCGCGCTCCAGGGGGACAAAGCGCACCCGTGCCACGCCGAACTGCCCGTGTCCGCCGCTCTGCTTTTTGTACTTGCCTTCGACTTGAACCGGTTTGGAGATCGTCTCGAGATACTCCACTTCGCAAGCTATCAGCGAAGCCTTGAGCTGGTATCGTCGTTGGAGTTTTTCTAGAACGGTGGAGAGCTGCAACTCGCCGAGGCCCGAAAGGATGAGGTTGTGGGTGCGAGAATCGCGAGTTATCGTTAAGGTCGGCTCCTCCTCATGGAGTTTGGCTAGCGCACTAGAGAGCTTCTCCTCATCTGCTTTGGCGTTTGGAACGATCTGGTATCTCAACATGGGTACCTCGAAGAGGAGTTCTTCGAACTCTTGATCGAGAAGCTTGGATGATGAAAGCACGTCGCCGGTCCGAACGCTGCTCAGCTTAGCGACGGCGATAATGTCCCCACAACTCGCCGCGGTTTGATTGGCGTGCTCTTTCCCCGAGAGCGTCATGATGGAATGGAGGCGCTCTGTGCTTTGGGTTCTGGCATTGATGAGATCAGTGTCAGTGGCTATGGAGCCTGAGATTACCTTCATCAAGGAGAGTCGGCCCAGGAAAGGATCGGAGTAGGTCTTGTAAGTTCGGGTTTTGATCACCCCTGAGGAGTTCGACTCGGGTGCAGGTGCGATTTCGATGAGGAAATCGACTAATCGGTCGATACCAACTTCTTTCAGAGCCGAGCCGGCAACAACTGGAAAGACCGTGGATTCGCGTACTTCTTGGGCCATGATTCCCTCAAGTGCAGCCTTGTCTGGCGCAGCACCGTCGAGATAAGCCGCCATAAGGTCCTCGTCGGCTACCACGATTCCCTCGATGAGAAGTTCGTGGGCGCGGTGTTCGCCGACGGCAATCTCATCGGGTATTGCCGTCGTTTGCGCAGAGTTGCCCGTGTAGACCACGGCAGTTTCGCTGAAGAGGTCGATAACCCCTTGGAGGGATTCTGCTTCTCCGAGCGGCATCTCGATTGGTGCCACCCCTTCGCCGAACGCCTCACGGAGATGCTCCACGGTCGCGGAGAAGTTAGCCCGCTCTTTGTCGATTTTGTTCACAAAGCACATCCGTGGCTTGTTCATCGCGGCTGCGCTTTGCCAGATTCGCACCGTGTCGTGGCTGAGAGGTTCACTTGCCGAGACGACAAAGAGCGCCAAATCGCAAGCGTAAAGTGCGGCTTGGACTTCGCCGGCGAAGTCCAGCACCCCCGGCGTATCGAGTAAGTTGAGTTTGTAGCCTTGGTGCTCCAGTGATACCACCGAGAGCGATATCGAGTGGCGGTGCTTTATCTCCTCTGGCTCAAAGTCGCTGACGGTATTGCCATCTTCGACCCGACCCATACGGCTGGTTTTGCTGACGTAGTGGTGAATTGCCTCCACTAAGGACGTCTTCCCCGAACCGGTTTGGCCGACCACGGCTACATTGCGGATCTTGTCCGAAGGTATCGGGCTCAATTCCACCACCTCCTCGAGGGTCCACGATGGTGGATCCTTCTCTAGCCCGGACGCGCCGGGCGCCATTGCTCTGAGAGTGAACCTAGCAAATGATTGGGCAATACCCAATTATTGCAACGGGACTTTTGTAACTATTGGCGCATTTGGCGCTTTGGACCTTGAAAGTGGTCTGCTCCAAATAGGATTGAGGGAGAATTCAGCCCGTGCCATCATCTTCTAAGGAACTTAGTTGGCGTGTGGCTGGCCTTTTGAATTGGAGAATTCAACGTGTTTGACGGGAATCTAAGGTCACAGGTTGACCAGAGAACCCAGCCGATAGGGCAGGCCTTGGCCAAGATTGGCGTCACCGCCGACATCTTGACCATCACTGGCGTTGCGATGTCGATTGTAACTGCGGTCTTGATTGGCACTTCGCACCTCTTGGTGGGATTTTTGTTCTTGCTGCTTTCGGTTCTGCCTGACTTGCTCGATGGTCCGGTTGCCAAGGTTCGCGGTACTACTTCGGCTCGGGGAGCGTTTCTGGATTCGGTGTCGGATCGTTTCAGCGACCTCATGCTCACCCTGGGTCTGAGCTTCTATCTCCTGGATCATGGCCATACCGACCTGGCGATGCTTCCCTTTGCCATTTACGGTGCGGCATCGTTGATCTCCTACCAGCGCGCCAAAGCCGAATCTCTCGGTTTCAGCGCCAAGGGCGGGCTGATGGAGCGTGCCGAACGAGTGATACTGCTGGCGCTGGGCATCCTTATCGCCCCGATTTTAATTCCCGTACTTTGGTTAGTGCTCGTCCTCTCGGTGGTCACGGTTGGCCAGCGCTTTGTCAAGGTGTGGATCCAAGCCTCGAGCACCGATAGTCGCCTCAAGCTTCGCTCTCGCCACAACTACCGCCCCCGGCGTACCCGCGGTGAATACTCCCTTGGGGCGCGTTTCAGGAGCGCTCGCACCCGTGAAGGCGGTTCCTTTCGGGAACAGCGTGCCCAGCGCATCCGTGAGCGCGCTTCTGCGAAGAGCAGCTGGTTTTCTTCGCGCTCGCCCGATTAG
>JAKASN010000523.1 GCA_021819025.1 Actinomycetes bacterium
GGTGGGGGCGGAAGATAAACGTCTCTTGTCCCAATCTCGAGGACCGCAACAAGATGTTTGCCCATTCTGTGTCAGCGGTAAGCGAGATTATGGACGCTACATCGCTAAGCTTGTGGCCCCGCTTTGTCAAGCTCTCGCCCAATACCCATCTCCTTGCCGAGGTGATTGACGCCTGCCGCACTGGGGGAGCCGACGGCGTGGTTTTGGTCAATACCGCGATGGGGCTTTCTCTTGATCGAGATCTTCTCGCCCCAAGCCTTGGAGCTAAAGGGGGCGGAATGTCGGGTCCGGCGCTGCGGGCCATCGCGGTGCGGGCGATCTACGAGAGCTACTCCAATTGGCCCGATCTGCCGATTGTAGGAGTGGGCGGCATCGCCACCAGTGCAGACGCGATCGAAGCCATCGCCGCTGGTGCGAGTGCGATTCAGGTTGGCACGGCCTCTTTTGTCGAGCCACGCGCCGCGATGAAGGTCCTCGCTTCCTTGCCTGCGGGAATCGAGAAACTGGGATTCAGTAGTGTTTCGCAGTTGGTCGGCGCAGCGCATCGCGGAGGAATCGCCGCTACCAAGAGGATGGATTAGATGCGCCCCCTTGCAAAGGTGCGCGCAGAGGTTTTCCGTAGTGACCAAGCAGTCCGAGCCGTTGCGCGGTGCCGCGTTATTGGGAGTTGGGCCTCTCCACGGTTGGGGAAAACCAAGCCCGGGAGGTTGCCGGTCGTTGCAGCCAGGGGCCATGTAGCCCCGACGACGCGGCGGTCAATGCTACTTGATTTCCATGGCGCGGCATTTGGCGCGGCCCCTGCGCTGGTTCGCGGCTCCCTGGGGGCTCGAGACGGGCTTTGCCTGGCCCAGCGGCAAAGAAAAGGGCAGTGATCGGCAAGGTGGCAGGAAGAATTCGGTCAGAAAGACATTTAGAGATTGAATCGCGCCAAGGGTCTGAATTGAGTCATACTTGGTGAGAGAATTACATATTGCAACTTCTCAACTTAGCGGGAGATTATGGAAGGAAGCGACCGACTCGCCCTGGCCCTCGATACCGACGACGCCGTTGAAGCGCTGAGGTGGGCTCGCGAATTACGCGACGTCTTTGGCTTTGCCAAGGTTGGCCTTGAGCTATTCGCCACCGAGGGTGCCTCTGTGATCTACGCGCTCCAAGAGCTCGGGTATCGAGTCTTTCTCGACATCAAGATGCACGACATTCCCACCACGGTGTACCGCGCTTCGCGCGTGGTGGGCGGATTTGGTGTTGCAATGGTCACCTTCCACACCCAAGGAGGAGAGGCGATGCTTCGCGCAGGCGTCGCGGGTCTTGGTGAAGGCGCCGCCGCCGCAGGCCTGAGCCAGGTCCCCATCGCGCTCGGGGTCACCGTTCTTACCAGCTCCGCCCAGGTTGACGAGGAACAGTTTCAAGAACGTCTTGGAGTTGCCGCGGCTGCGGGCTGTGGCGGCTTTGTCTCCTCGGCTTGGGAAGTTCGCCTTGGTAAATCGCTGTATCCCGATATGGTGGCGGTGGTGCCTGGGATCCGCTTTGGCCCGAGTCCCCTTGACGACCAAGCCCGCGTTGCTACGCCCAGTACCGCTTTAGCCGAGGGCGCCGACCTTTTGGTAATTGGTAGGAGTTTGACCCGCGCGACCGACATTGCCGCTGCGATCGCACTTTTGGAGTCGGAGCTCAAACCGCTTTCGGGCTAGAGGTGAAGCCCGGGAGCAGTTCTGCCTCGCTCAAAACAAAGGCGGTGTTGGGGCGCTGTGAGCGAGGAGACGCCACTTTTGGGGGAGACAAAGGGCCCTTGCAGTGCCGAAATGGGGCATTTTGGGGGCTTTTTTAAGATTTATTTCGCGAAAGTGGCGCAAAGAGTCTTTGACTAGGGTAATTTCACATTATGCCATTGCCTCCATCACTAACCCCAGAACAGCGAGCAGATGCACTGAAGAAGGCTGCTGAAGCTCGAAGACAACGTGCTGAAATCAAGGAAAGGCTCAAACTGGGTACCGTTACCCTCGCTGAACTCCTTGAAAAAGCGTCGAGCGACGAACTCGTCGGCAAGATGAAAGTCTCCTCTGTACTTGAGGCGCTTCCTGGAATCGGCAAAGTTCGTTGCAAGAAGATCATGGATACGGTTGGAATTACCGAAACCCGCAGGCTCCAAGGTCTTGGAGTGAAGCAGAAGGCGAGCCTTCTCGCGGAAGCAACGAAGGCATAGCTTCAAGCTGTCTTTGTGATATTTGTCCTATGCGGGCCGGGAGGTGTCGGTAAAGGTACCGTCGCGTCCCGGCTCGTGCAACGAATAGACACCCTTGAGCTCTCGCGCTCTTGGACGACCCGAAAGCGGCGACAGGGCGAGAGCGAGGGCGCCTACGTCTTTGTAGACATGGCGCAATTCAAGGAGGCGATTGCAGAAGATCGCTTCGTTGAGTGGGCGTGGTTTCTTGACAACCTTTATGGTACGCCGATGCCCGACACCGGTGTATATGGCTGTGACAGGCATCTCCTTCTCGAGATCGACGTGCAGGGTGCCGCGCAAATCAAGGAGCGGGTTCCCGCTGCGGTGATCATCGTTCTCCTCCCTCCAGATGAGGACGAGCT
>JAKASN010000524.1 GCA_021819025.1 Actinomycetes bacterium
GCAAGAGCTCACCGCGGGTCACCACGGCCTCACCGACGCCTGGGACGCTTCGCTATCGGCACCCCCGACCCCCGAGCGCAGCCCAGCCTCTTCGAATTCGAGCGTAGCCGTAGCTACACCACTTTCACCTGCAGTCTGTGCGCCGCCCCCGGCGAGCAGACCGAAGCTCGGGGCCCCTCCTCATCGACCTCTCCCACCACCGCCACACCCGGCTGCAGGAACGCAACCACAAGGCCGACATGGTCGGTCTCTCACCCTGCTCTCGAAGTCGGCGCCGGAAGACGCGGCCAGCTTTGCGTACGTGCTCGCCGAGGCAGTGCACGACGCTGATTGAGACTCCTCTGCCTCATCGCCGATCCCGGGCCTCGCTGTTGTCAGCTCGACGCCGTCTGCTACCGCAACTTGCACGATGCGCCCAGCGTCGCCCACCTTGACACAGCACGACCTCCGTCAGCGATCGCCGCCATCCGACAGGTTCCTCACCCTCTCCACCAGCCAACGGCGCCTCAGCTCAACCTCCCCGAACCCAGACATCACAACCGCTCAGCTTGATCCCGCGAAGAAGAGCAACGCGGCCACCGGCCAGAGCCCTGGGCCAGGCTCACCAATGAGCTGTCGCGGGGTCCCAAGGCCGTTGCACTGTCTCCCCGTCGCCATCGTTATCCAAATAACGCCAGCCCACATCAGGAACCCGCCAGTCACCGTAGATCCACTTAAGCTCGCGCTCGTGATCTCTCATCTTCAACCAGCGCCGGCAGAGAAAAGAAAACTCCTCCAACTCGCCGTAGGGTACAGACCTCCTCAGTTCCTGGAGCGCGCCATCAACCTGCCCATAGACGTAGTACTGCAACATCTCACCGCGACGATCCATCCGAAAAAACTCGAACCGCGTACCATGTCGAACGAAAACCAGCTGTGTCGTCTGTCCCTCGTAATTCCGGTACCGAAGATGCCCACGAAAGCCCGCTCGCTCCAGCACAGGAGCAATCTGTTCAAACCGCTCCCAGTTGCAATCCAAAATGGCGAAGTCCGCGTCCATGTCATCATGCAGCAGAATGCGGCCTTCTCGTGCCCAGCCAAGCACCATTCCGGACCACATCCAGTAGTCACGCTCCAACCCGACGCTCGCGAGCGTATCGTTCAGCTTCCGCAAATCATCGCTGAACACCCTCCGCAGCGCCGCGTGTACGGGCGGCAGCCGCCGAGCTTCCCGGGCGAGCAAAAACTGCACCTTCCACACAGCGGGATGCCGATAGAGAACACGACCCACGCGATTGGGGCGACGATGCTCCAATATCGGCCTCCTTTCGCCACACCCCTATCGAGCGTCGGGCCCTTAGCGCGAGTGACAACTTCCCACTGTCGCGAGCTCGGGCTCAAATGGTACCATCATCGCGATGCAGTCGAACACCCCTCATCCCCGTTGTGCGACCACACTCCGTGCCGAAGCCTGCGCAACGTGTGCACTCGTCCTTCCGAGGCTGAGCGATCCCCTCCCACGCGTTTCCGACTGTTGAACACGATTCGATTCTTGGCGAAGGAGCCACGCCGATGCAGGCAGTTATTCTCGCAGCTGGCCGCGCCCGCCGGATGCAGCCCCTCTCTGATCACGTCCATAAGGCGCTACTACCGATCGGCCAGACTACAATTCTCGGCCGCCTCGTAGACAATCTCCATTCAATCGGAGTTCGCCACCTGACGGTCGTAACGGGCTATCGCGCACAGGATGTGCGCGACTATCTCGCGTCGCACTACCCTGATATTGAAATCCGATATGTACACAATAGTCGCTTCGAGACAACCAATAATATCGTGTCGCTTGCGATGGCCCTCGACTCTATGAACCTCGACGAGGACATTGTACTTTGCGAGTGCGATCTTCTCATCGAGCCAGAGGTGCTGACGGGCCTCGCTCAATCGGGCGAGCCGAACGTGGCTGTTGTCGATCGCTGGCACACAGGAATGGATGGTACCGTCGTCACGGTAAAAGATGGCTTCATCTCTGGCGTGTTTACACCAGATAGTCAGGGAGCCGACTTCGTCTATGATGGTACTTACAAGACGCTCAACATCTACCGATTCTCGAAGGAATTCGTAAGTTCGACTCTGCATCCCATCTTGAGTGCATATGCGACATCGGTAGATGACAACTGCTATTACGAGGTCGTGCTCGCCATGTTAGCCGGCATTCCGAAATGGCGGATTGCGGCTCATGTCGTCGCCTCATCGACGTGGATTGAAGTTGATGACCCGAACGATCTAGAGATTGCTCGCTTTCACTTTGAGCCTGATTCCCGCTGCAAAATACTCGACGGGAGTTTTGGAGGACACTGGAACTTTCGGCTTCTCGACTTTTCATTCATCGCGAATCCCTTTTTTCCCACGCCCGCCTTCATTGCTATGATGCGTCATGCGCTTCCAGAGTTGATCGCTTCCTATGGTTCAGCGCAGCACGTGTTAAATCGCAAGATGGCTCTATATGTGCAGTGCAATCCTGCACATCTTCAGGTACTTAACGGCGCGTCCCAGTTGTTCCCGATACTCAGGCACCGGTGGTCGCAGGACACTGTCGCGCTTCCGACTCC
>JAKASN010000525.1 GCA_021819025.1 Actinomycetes bacterium
GCCCATTACTGGGCCGCACCCCCCTAAGAACCAGAGCTGGCGATTTTCACCGCACTCGGCTCAAGCCTTCCAAAGGCCTCGTAAAGAGACCCGGTTATTCACCTTTGCGATACTGACGGGCAGCCTTTTCACGTTATGGTTGGCATTGACAAAATTGATGCCATTCCAACCGGTTACGCCGGAAGGCGCACACACAGCAAAAACTGCGTACATTTGCTTTCCTTCCTAAATAGGTTCTGCTAGTTATCTCGCAACGGAAGACCATGAAGAAGTCTGCTTGCTTTCGCACCGGGTGATGTCTCAACCCGTATCCGTCCCATTACAGGACGGCATTCGCTTTCTCTCCAATCCTTTACCGGCAGCCCCATCGGCCTTCCTTACGGTTGGCTTGCCCAATTTCTTGGGCGGGGCTACGGGCTTACCATGTTCCGCCGAAATAACACATGCTGGGGTTAGGACCTGCCTATTCACCGGTGGGAACTATTGTCAGCGCGCACCCAGTATGCAATGATGCGACCATCCCACGTACCTTTTGGTCAAGCCTGTCAGCAACTTTGGCTTGTTCCAATTCACGATGTTTAACCAGCATTTCACATATGTTGCCCATACCCAGCCAGCCCTCGCCCCTTACCGCCTTGTTGCTGGCAGTGTCAGCCTCTCCTCACGGATTGGCCTACGGATAACCCGCGGGTACTTTTCCCGACAGCTTCACACCAGAGGATTACTCCTCCCGCATGTGTCGGCGGGCTTTGTCAGCTGAATGACAAGTTCCTCCTTTCGGAACATTTATTTCCGGCGACCTCATGTCGCACGCATACGTATTGGTATGAGCGGAACTTCCCTGCAAACCTGCAAGCCGATAACCGATGTCGCGGCGCTCGTCCGAGGGCGCATCGAGGAAGAGGCCCTGTCCTCGCCGCTGGCTCTCGGCAGCCTCAAAGTCAAAGACTTCGCTGAGCTTCTCGGCGGCCAGGCGAGGCACCCCCAGTGGATTGGCAAAGGCTGGAGGGGCGAAATGGGCGGGTCGGAGGATGCGCTTGACCCACAGGGCGTCGCCGTGGCTCTAAGCAGCGAGGCGCGGAAATCCACGAAAGTCTTCGCGTGGTCCTTCGTGATACATACCCCCAAGGGCGTGTCCCTCTTGGCCGCTTCGGATCCGGAGATCCGCAAGTGGTTCTTTGGAGGCGTCTCGGAAATGATGGCCGAAGAGTACATGCGCGTACTCGAAGAACACACCGTAATACGGCGCGGCGATGGAGGACCTCAAAAGATCCCAGTCGATGGACTAAAGGGATGGTGGGTCGGCCACGCCGCAAGCGCTGGCGGCGATCCTCACCTTCACGATCATCTGATCGTTTCCGCCACGGCTCAAACAGCGGACGGATGGAAGGGCCAGATCGACGGGGACAAACTCATGGCCTCCACCGCGAAGCTGGCGGACGGCAGCGCTCGGCGGGTGTTGGCGCGCGAGATGGCCAAGATCGGCCTGGGCTTTGGACTCGACGGCGAAGTAGTAGGTGTCGAGCGTGAATTAGTAGAGAAGGCATCGACCGGGCGAAACGCCGTCAAGGCGATCCAGGGCCATTTCGCCGCAGAGGGGACTCCGATCTCGGACACACAAGCATGGCACCATTGGCGCCAAATCGCCGAAGGCAAAGCCGACAAGGGCCTTCCCCAAAGTCTCGTGGCGAGCATCCGCTTAGCTAGAGGCGAAGAGCTGGGCGCAGAGGCCATCGAACACGCCCTTGATGCGGCATGGGCCGAGCCGGAGAAGGCCAAGCTCGTGGGGGAATGGCTGGCCAACAAGTACGGCGTGGAGCGCGAAGATTGGGACGCGATGAGCGCCGATGCCCGCGAGGCTTGGGCGCAATACCCCGTTTACGATGATGTCACTAAAGTTGTGGCGCTCATGGCGACCCTCCCCAGGGCTCCCAAGCCTGAGGCGGTAGCTGGGATCTGCGCCCGCTTTGCCGACGACGCGGCCAGGCCGGCACTGATGGATGCGGTCGCGGCCGACCCGCGGGTTCTCGTCGGGCAAAAGCACTGGGTGCTGCGAGCCCAGCTCGAGCGGGAAGAGGCAGTAATAGAAAGAGCCACGCTACTTCTCGCGCGAACCAAGGCCGATACGAGCATCTACGAACTGCTCACCGATACCCAAGGCGCTTCTGTCGTGGTGATCTCGGGCGTCGCTGGGGGTGGCAAGAGCTCTGCCTTGGCGCAAGCTTCCGAGAAGTGGAGCGACGAGGGCGTAACTGTCTGGGCGACCGCGAGGAACCGCCTCACGGCCACCGAGACCGGCCGGGCCACAGGCGCAGAGGAAGAACAAGCACTTTGCACTGCGGCGCTGCGACAGCGCATCGCGGCGCGGAGCTGGAACACGCCTGAACCCGGTGACGTCTTGGTCGTTGACGAGTTTGGACTATTGGATAGTGCCGATGTCGAGATGATCATGGCTTTGGCGGAATCCGGGGTTCGCATCAAAGCACTTGGGGATGCCCATCAAATTCAGCCAATCGACGGATCGACTAATCCGATCTTACGATTGAACAACCAAGCAAAGTCACCTCTTACCAGGTGACTTTGT
>JAKASN010000526.1 GCA_021819025.1 Actinomycetes bacterium
AAAGAGATCAAGGAGCCCCCGCCCGCCACGGAATTGACAATCCCCGCCACAAAGGCCGCGCCGAGGAGAAACACCAGTTGGGCAAAGTGCAAGGTGACCCCTAACCGTACCAGGAGAAACAATCGGGGTTCGCTAGAACAACTTGGGCAGGGACGCGCCACGACATCACAGAATGCAAACGAAAAACTAAGCGATATCGATGGCGGCGTTCAAATAGACGTCCTGCAATGCGCTGAGCAGCGCGACTCCTTCAGCGCGCGGCCTTTGAAATGCTTTGCGGCCCACGATGAGGCCCGAGCCACCTGCTCGCTTGTTGATCACAGCGGTGCGAACCGCCTCAGCGGTATCGCTGGCACCTTTGGACTCGCCCCCGGAGTTGATCAAACCGATCCGTCCCGCGTAGCAGTTGATCACTTGCCAACGCGTCAAATCAATGGGGTGATCTGTGGTGAGCTTGTCATAGACAAGAGCATCTGTGCGACCAAATCCAATCGCCACATAGCCGCCGTTGTTCTCGGGGAGCTTCTGCTTGATGACATCGGCCTCGATGGTCACTCCGAGATGATTCGCCTGGCCAGTTAGATCCGCGGCGACGTGGTAGTCAACCTCAGGGGTCTTAAAGGCGTTATTGCGCAGGTAACACCAAAGAATCGTAAACATGCCAAGGCGATGCGCTTCGGCAAAGGCCGCGGACACTTCGCGAATTTGGCGCGTGGATTCCGCCGAGCCAAAGTAGATCGTCGCGCCGATGCCCGCAGCGCCGAGATCCCAAGCTTGCTGAACCTGGCCAAACATCACTTGATCGGCACGTGCCGGATAGCTGAGCAGTTCATTGTGGTTCAGCTTGACGATCATCGGGATGCGATGGGCGTACTTGCGAGAGACAATTCCAAGGCCGCCAAGGGTGGTGGCCACTCCGGAGCAATCGGCATCGAGGGCGAGATCACAGATCGCTGCGGGATCGAAGTACTCCGGAGCCTTGGCAAACGAAGCCGCTGCTGAGTGTTCGATGCCTTGGTCTACCGGCAAAATGGAAAGATACCCGGTGTTTTTGAGGCGGCCATGGCCATAAAGGGACTGCAGGGAGCGCAGCACCTGAGGATTGCGATCCGAGTAGGCAAAGATGTCGTCAACTACATGTGGGCCGGGCACGTGAAGGCTCTTCTTCGGTACTCCCACACACTTGTGATTGAGAAGTGAGTCTGCTTCGGCACCCAAAAGTGCTTCTATATCAGCCGACATGGTGATCTCCTTGGATTCGCTCGGTTTCGTAACCAAAGGTGACAGGAAACGCGCCCGCCCCGCCACCTCTAGATGACGAATGACACACTAGCGCAGATCAGCCAAACGTTCTGCGACGTCATAGAGCGTAGGATCTGCTTTGGCCACCTTGGTAAAGAGGCCGCGGGCGTGCTCAAGTTCCCCGGTCTTCTCGTAAAGATCGGCAAGAACATACCATTGCCGGAGATCGATCAAGCGCGGAGTCCGCCTCTTGGCATCTTCGGCCTTCGAGAGCAACGCGATCGCCCCGGGGTAGTTTTTCTGGTCAGCCATTGAGCCGGCAAAGACGATGCGCGCTTCGGCCATAACCTCCGCGGAAGGAGAGACTTGGCCAACCTCCTCGTAGATCTCGCGAACCTTGTCGTGGTTCCCTAGTGCCCGATAGCAATCGGCTATCACGGGTGCCTGATCTAGGGATTTGCTCATCGCAGCAGAGGTCTCGAGCTGCTCGAGGGCAAGCTTCCAGTTGCCAAGACGGTAGTGGGTGAGACCGAGCAGTTCCGCCACGGTCGGAGAATGATCCACGTATTTGGAGATCGACTCCAATAGCTTGCGTGCGTCCTTATAGCGATCCGACTGGTAAGCGCGAATCGCTTCAGCAATGTCACGGCGAAGCTGGTTGGAGCGAAAAGTCGAAAGGCCGCGAGGAGCTTCCCTGGCCATGATTTCATCGACGTTGTAACCCACCGGCCCGCTGATGTTGCGATAGATCTTGCGGCGCTCTTGGCGCTCAACCTTTTTTGACTCCACGCCGTTGGGAACCCACTTGTTCAGTGGCTCGGGCTGTGAATAACTCGAGTCGTCTTGAGGCTTGGAGGAAATCGGTCCGTTGCGGGGATCTTGGGGCCGAACGTGCGCAGCACCCTTTGAAGCCAGCGCACCCCAGCGAGGGGAGCTGGATTCGTCGCGTTTTGCGAAAGTACCGTCTCGCTCGACTCGCCTAATGCGCTCGCTGCGATTGTCGCGCTCGCCAAAGCTGCGGTCGCGCGATTGATTGCGATCACGGAAGTCGCCACGCTCGCGACGCTCTCCGCCACGCTCAGAGCTGGGATAGGGTCGGTCGCCGAAGGAGCGCTGTCTCTCCCCAAAGGGACGTCCGCGTGATTCGCCGCGGGCGGAGTTGTTGCGCTCCCCAAAGGGGCGAGGCGAGTAGGAGCTGTTACGATCGGGGCGCTCGCCACGATTGTCTCGCTCGCCAAAGCTGCGGTCGCGCGATTGATTGCGATCACGGAAGTCGCCACGCTCGCGACGCTCTCCGCCACGCTCAGAGCTGGGATAGGGTCGGTCGCCGAAGGAGCGCTG
>JAKASN010000527.1 GCA_021819025.1 Actinomycetes bacterium
CATCCAGGGGAGAGGACTTTCGAAAGTGACGAGGGCCTTGATTGGGGCACGGTTCTGTTCGGCTAGGCAGAGCGCGATAGTTCCGCCCACCGAATGTCCAAAGACGATGCTCGGTTCGCTCCCGATGACCTCGGCAAGATCGTCGATATGATCCTCGATTCCAGGAGGCGATTCGATCGAGAAGGGGTCTTGGAGTGCAGAGTCCTCATAACCGCGACGGTCGTAGCTAACACAATCGAAACCCGCGGCGGTGAGGTGTCGGATAAGTCGAGTGAAAGACCTTGCCCGATCCATGGCACCATGCACAAGTACCACACGGGTGGTTCCCTCAAAAAGGAGTCCCTCCGCATCATTTTTCAGGATTGAAAGCGAATCGGTTCGACGAGTGAGCACTCTTTAGATACTATTTTGCCCCAGTTGCAACCCAATCGGTGGTGCCAAGCAGAAGCGGGCCGTTGGCGTGGAAAGTTCCTAAATAAAGGGTGCTCAGGGCTGTGGACTTAGACCGTGTTGCCATAGGGGCTATTGGCGAGAAGGTAGCATTCCTCGTGATAGTGTTCGACGCGCTGCCATTTGCCATTCTCGTAGACGTTAGCTATTATCTGGCGTGGCTTTAGCTTTGCGGAGTAGCGGATCTGGGTTGTACACTCTGCGCAGTCAGCAATGCAGCCGGCTTCGACCGAGCGCGCCACAGCTCTACTTTTAGTTTGTGACAAGGTTGCCATTTAGATTATTTCGGGTGGCGATGAGGGTACCTTTAGATTGGATTAACAATTTCCATCCAGGAAAGTATCCGATCTCGGGCAATCGCGGGGCAAATTCGTCACTGGGGACCTATTGCACTGCCCAGCTTTACCGCGAGGCGCACTATCTCTCGAACTTTTGCTTCCTCGACGCTCCCCGACGCGGTGATGTGCGCTATGGAGTCCTCAAGTTCATCCGAAAGGATCTTTGCATCGCCGCGTTTTAGTGCCGTCTCAGCCCTCACCGTGGTGGTGGCGGCCATCAGCGCGACAATTGTCACTGCGGCTACGATCCCAAAAGTCACCACGGCGCCTATATGGGAGAGGATTGCCGAGACAATCATTGCCGCGGTCGCCAAGGTGCAAGTGACTCCGACAATAATCCGTACTGTGCTCAGCCTCATCTCAGCTACCCGAATTCTCTAGCCACCCCGTTAGCTTAGGCCCTTTAAGCCCAGAGGTAAAGCAAGGCTTGCTTGTGGCTGTGCTTTTTGCCTCGAACCTGGCTAATCAAGTGGCGCGCAATGGTGTCATCGCGAGGCGGAGAGGCCCATGAAGAAGGTTTGGGTGTTGGCCCCCCCGGGTCAATTTCCAGGGAAGAAATTTTAACCTTGAGGTGGTAAATGGGTAGCATCGATATGTGGAAGATAAACATATCGATGCTATAAATACTTTCGGTCCGAATTCCTGGCTGGTGGAGGAGTACTTTGCCGCCTACAAGCGCGATCCAGCGTCGGTAGCGGAATCTTGGCGGGAGTTTTTCGCAGACTATCACTACGAGGCGGGAAGCTTCGATTCGCCAGCACCTTCCCCGAGTGATGTCAAAAGCGATGTTGTGAGCGTGCCGGAAATGGTTAGTACGGTAGCTGCGCCGGGCTCCGAAGGTCGCGAGCCTCCAAGCGTATCACAAGGTACACCTGCGATCGCACAAGTCGCCACGGCCGAGGAGGACTTGAAGAGCGTCTCCGCCTCCGGGGTTGCCGCAGTCTATGTTCCCCCAGCCAACGCTGAGGTGGTAGCACTTCGCGGTGCTGCGGCTCGAATTGTCGCGAATATGAAGGCATCACTAGAGGTCCCTACTGCGACAAGCGTGCGGCAGATACCAGCGAAACTGCTGGAAGTAAACCGCGGCGTGGTCAACAATCATTTGGCACGCAACTCCGGAGAGAAAGTTTCCTTTACTCACATCATTGCCTTCGCGATCGTCCAGGCGATCAAGGCGTACCCGGTGATGAACTCGGTCTTTGTCGAGGTTATCGATGCCAAGGGAACGCCGGGTGTGCAGCGATCCAAGGAAATCAACGTTGGAATCGCAGTCGATATAGAGAAGGCGGATGGTTCTCGCTCGCTGTTTGTGCCTGTGATTCGAGGCGCCCAGGAGATGGATTTTTTCTCCTTCCTGCGCGCATACGAGACGCTGATCAGAAAAGTTCGCACTAACAAGCTGTCGCCAGATGATTTCGTGGGCGCTACGGTGAGCGTGACCAACCCTGGAACCATTGGTACAGAGCATTCGGTGCCGCGACTCATGTCGGGTCAGGGAGTAATTATCGGCGTCGGGTCGATCGCCTATCCCATGGGGCTTGCTGCGGCGGATCCTCAAGTTCTCGTCGACTTGGGTGTTTCCAAGACAGTGACGCTAACCTCTACTTACGACCACCGAGTAATTCAAGGTGCCGAATCGGGGCTCTTTCTCGGTTATATCCACCAGCTGCTCACTGGTGAACACCGATTTTACCAGGAAATCTTTGACTCCTTGGCGATCCCATATCCGCCTGTGACATGGCAACGCGATATCAATGACCACGACAGCGTGGATTTGACGAAGCTGCGCAAGCAG
>JAKASN010000528.1 GCA_021819025.1 Actinomycetes bacterium
GTCATCTCGGCGGACATGTGTTCGCCGTGCATACATATCCGGCATGGAATCAACAAATAGCAACACAACACCCGCCAACCCGGATGCGCACACGCTCTTCACCTACCCCGAGGCGGTACGATATCTTAGGATCTCAACCTCGTCAATCTACCGTTTGGTTGTGGCTGGCAAGCTAAAGTCCGTCCATATCGGAAGCTCAGCCCGGATCACCCGCGCCGAGCTCGACCGCTTTGTTGCGGAGCTTGACGGGCGAGATATTTAGGTTTTATGTATTGCAGCCCTCGCGTCGGGTTTCGCAAATGCCGATTGCCAACGAGTTGATCCCCGCTTAAGATCTAGACCGTGACTACTGGCGGCAAGCCCTACCAACGCACTCGCTCAGCGGGCGACGGGACGATAAACAAGCTCGATGCTGGCACGTATCGCTCAGAACTGCGCTGGACCGACGCTAGTGGAACCAAACAGCGCAACACCCGGATCACCCATAGCCTCAGGGACGCGAACAAGGCTCTCACGGAACTGAAGCGGCAAAGGGACTCCGGCCAAGATCCGAAAACTGCAAGTACGACACTCGTCGATCTCCTGGATAAATGGCTCGACTTCAAGCGAGCGGAAGTAACCGCCGGAACAATCGATCAGTACGAATATGCGGTGAGGCACCTCAAGGGCGAGACGGATGTCGAATACGCCGAAAGGGTCAAGCAGGCCAACCTGTCCGAAGGCAAAGAAAAACCAAAGAGGTACATGGTGGGTCTAGGAAAAGTACCGTTGGCGAAGTTGCAACCTCGGCAGATCGACACTTTTCTCAAGTCCAAGACCGACGAAGGGCTATCCCCAAGGTACGTGAAGTTGCTGCGGACAGTGCTATCGATGAGTCTCGACCAGGCGGTGAAGTGGCGCCTAGTCGATACCAACGTGGCGAAGTATTCGATAAGCGTCAAGCAAGACCAGAGCCACGGACGCGCACTTAGCGAAGATCAGGCCAGGGCACTTCTGGAAGCAGCCAAGACCGACCGTCTAGGTGCTCTATGGGTTGTGTTGCTTGCTCTCGGCTTACGCCGTGGCGAAGCTCTCGCGCTCACCTGGGGTGACTACGACACGATCGCCGCAACGCTCTCGGTCTCCAAGAACCGAAAAAGGGAAGGCTCGCGGGTCGTCACAGGCGATCTCAAGACCGCCGCAAGCCGAAGGGTGATTCCACTACCGGCGTTCGTGTGTGACGCCCTAGACGACCACAGGGTCGCACAGGATGCCGAGAAGGACCACCTACTCTGCCTTGGCGTGGCCTGGACAGCGGAGGGCGCGATGTTCACCACGGCGTGGGGCCACTGGCTCGATCCCGCCAACGGCTCAAAACTATTCAAGACCGTAGCGGCGAAGGCGGGCTTGGGTGATTGGCATGTCCACGAAATGCGGCACTCCGCCGCGACGATCCTGCTCAGCAATGGGGTACCCCTGGAACAGGTCAGCAAGCTATTGGGCCACTCGAGTATCAGGATCACCAGCGACACCTATTCGCACTTGCTGACAGAGCACCTAAGGGGCGCAACCGACACGATGGGCGGGTATCTTTCAGGGCTCTCCGGTGGAGCCACTTCCGACGCTCCAAAAAGCTGAAGCCACTTTCGACGCCACTATCCAGTTAGTGCGCATACCCCTTGAGGTACCCACTTTATAGCCTCTGACCTACACAATTACCTAGTCAGACTGAGCTGATTTGAATCGCCGGCGTCTTGACAACAAGTCAAGCAGGACTTCAGATTTCAGCAAATAGGCCCTCTGCCCATTACACGAGGTCGCGAATGAAACGATAATAGACCTTAGCGCACCGGTAAATGCCCTATCAAGGGAGAAATCCAGGAGACCAGCAGTTCCACGTACCTTGCGGGCGCGCGCATGCTCAGCGAGTCTCAGCGAAGCTCGTTTACGCCGTGGCGCTTAATTTCGTTGCGCTGGAGCCACCGCGTGACATCTTCAGCCAGAGCGGGCTTGAGAATGAAGTAACCCTGCGCCATGGAACAGCCCATTAAGCGCAAGGAGTCCAGAACGTCTTCGGTCTCAACACCCTCGGCAACCGTGGTGAGACGTAGGCTCCGGGCCAAGTCAATTATTGCCCTTACGATTGCTCGTCCATTGAGATCGTCGTTCATAGAGGTTACAAATGAAGAGTCGATCTTCACGGTGGAAATGGGAAGGTTCTTAAGATAGGAAAACGAAGAGTATCCGGATCCGAAATCATCCACTGAAACTGCCACGCCGAGCTCTCGAAGCTGCTCAAGAATGAGCTTGGATCGAGTTGGATCGGCCATAACGCTGCTCTCGGTAATCTCGATCTCCAGCCAACTTGGCGCGACACCCGAAATTCTCAACGCTCTGGCGACAGTATCGGGAAAATCAAGGTCGTGAAGGTTCTTCGCAGAGCTGTTGACGGCGACTCCAACTTTGATGCCTCCGCGATGCCAGCGCGAACATTGCGTCAAGGCCGTCTCGAGAACCCAGGATGTCAAGGGACGCATCAGCTCGGTCTGTTCCGCCAAAGGCATAAAATCCGCCGGGCCAATTAACCCAAGCTTGGGG
>JAKASN010000529.1 GCA_021819025.1 Actinomycetes bacterium
CTTCGCCAATGTCGCCTACGTTGCAATCCCGATTCAAACCACCTCGCCCCCGGCGGCGAGCACCCTGGGGCTCTTGGTGCTGACTCGGGTGCTTCCCTCTGCGCAAAAGGCGAACCTCTTCTTGGTCTTGGTCATCTTCTCTTCAATCCTCGTCGCCTTCGTGGTCGCGGAACTTCTCACCTACCGCTTCGCCAAGCCGCTGGCAGAAATGGTCGCGGCCACCGCAGAGATGGCCAAAGGCGACTTCACCGCCAGAGTCCCCCATGGCGACGCTGGCATCGCCGAATTCGCACACCTTGGCGCTTCGATAAATGCCATGGCGGAAAAGCTCTCCGAAGCGAGCGAGTCGGAACGGCAATTTCTCTTAGCCATCAGCCATGACCTGCGCACTCCGCTTACCTCGATTCAAGGCTACGCCGAGGGAATCGCCGACGGAACCCTCGATCCCGCCGCCGCTGCCAAGACAATCACTGCCAATAGCGAGCGCCTCAATCGCCTCGTCGCTGACCTCCTCGACCTCGCCAAGATCCGCGCCAGCAGCTTCTCTCTCGCTCTCAGCGAGATCGCTCCCGAGGTCCTCGCCCAACAAATCGCCGTGGCGTTTGAGCCGCGCTCGACCGCTTCCAAGGTGGCACTGCGGCTCGAGATTGGGGCCACCGTGAAGAACTTGTTCATCAAGGTAGACCCCGATCGCCTCGCGCAAGTTCTTTCAAACCTGCTTGATAATGCCTTGCGCTTCGCGGCGTCACAGGTCACCTTTGGCCTCGACGCCGATGAGCAAAAAGTGGTCTTCACCATTGCCGACGACGGCGGAGGCATTCCCATCCAGGCTCAAGGAGTGCTCTTGGAAAAACCTTATCAGCGCGGTGACTCTCGGGGTGGCTCAGGCCTGGGCTTGGTAATTTCCACCCAACTCACCAGAGCTATGGGAGGCGAGATCAGCTACCTCTCCCCGCCGCCAAACTTGACTACCGGGACGATCTTTACCGTCGCCTTCCCTGCCGAGGCGCGCAGTTGAAGTCGCCATGATGCCCGGCTGCCTCGAGCTACGTCAAGTCAAAAAATTCCACCGCTCGGCTCCCGGAGATCTCTTCGCCCACGGTGCGCACCTCGGCCAAGGTGGCATTGCGCGAGAGGAGAGCAAAGCCGACTTGTGAGACAGCCTCAAGGCCAACGGAAAGACCAAGGAGCTCAAATAAGCCAGGGGCAAGCTCGACAAGGGGACCCGAGGCCATGGTGACTACCCCGATCTGCTTTGTCTCGTCGAAGACGGCATCGCCGTGTTGCACCTTTGCCTGCGATGACCCAAAGGCATAAAGGCGTCGCGGCGCGGCCGCCTTTCGCGAATCCACCCGCTCGATAAGTTCTTGGCCGGTGTAGCAGCCTTTGGTGAAGTTGACATAACCGCGGAGATCTCCAAGCGAATTCGGCAGTGCGCCAGCTTCAATGTCGATGCCAATCACCGGAGCGAAATAGCGCGCCCTCAACGCGTCCCACCCCCCAAGATCCAAAGACTCATCCCTGGCAGCGGCGGCCGAACGCCAATAAAAGCCACTTGCGGCTAGCCACGCCAGCCCATCGGGGGGTGCCACAGACGAAGCGGCAAGGTGAAGGGCGTCAGGCGCAGCAACACTCGCTTTGGTTCTAATGAGGAACTTGCGCAACCGGCTCGCCACCGCATCTGCAATTCGGGCATCGACAACGACTAGGTATGAATCGACCTCTCGGCAGGTCACCTCGAGCGCCGCGACAAGGTGGCCGTTGGGCTCTAGCAACAGCGAGCGCTCCGAGTGACCAGGAGCCATCGAAGCAATATCTTGGGTGAGCTGGCTGTGGAGATACCCTTGAGCATCGGGACCGCTCACCGAAATTGCCGCGCCAATGGGACCAAATGAAATTGCCTGCATGAATGCCGCCTTTTATCTTCTAAATCTAGGTACTTTGCCAGCAACCCATCAGGGTGACACGCTGTGCCAGCACTGCTTAGGCAACACTGGAGACTTCGCGCTAATTTCCCACTCGGGAAACCGTGGCGGCTATCGCCGCGGCCTCAAGAAGAGCACGGGCCTTGTTGTTGCACTCGGTGTCTTCGGAGACCGGGTCGGAGTCGTAGACGATCCCCGCTCCAGCCTGGAGATGGGCTCGCCCCGAGGGCTCGACGAAGAGAGTGCGGATAGCAATGGCCACGTCCATGTTTCCCGCGAAGTCAAAGTAACCCACCACACCGGCGTACGGGCCCCTCTTCACCGGCTCGAGCTCGTTGATGATCTCCATGGCGCGGACCTTGGGAGCTCCCGAAACCGTTCCCGCGGGCATGGTGGCTCGCAATACCCCGACCATGGAGACCTCGGGTCTCTTGCGCGCCGTCACCTGCGAGGTCAAGTGCATCACTCTCGAATAGCGCTCTAGGGTCATAAGTTCGTCAATAACCTCGCTACCATAGAGCGAGATCCGTCCCAGGTCGTTCCTCGCTAAGTCCACCAGCATGATATGCTCGGCGAGTTCCTTGGGGTGCTCAATGAGTTCGGCTTGATAGATGCGGTCCTGGCCCGGGGCTCCCACGGTG
>JAKASN010000530.1 GCA_021819025.1 Actinomycetes bacterium
CCCCCTGGAGCGCGGGGCAGGCGTGAAGTTTATCGACGAGATCGTCGGAGGCGCGATCCCACGCCAGTTCATCCCCGCAGTGGAAAAAGGAATCCTCGAGAGTTGCGAACATGGTGGGATCCATGGATACCCAGTGGTAGATATCGAAGCCCATCTCTACGACGGCGCCTTCCATAGTGTGGACAGCTCCGAAATGTCCTTCAAGATGGCGGGTAGCCTCGCGTTGCGCGAGGCGATCAACCAGGCCTCAACCACGGTGTTAGAGCCGATAATGCAACTCTCTGTCACCGTTCCTATGCGCCAGCAAGGTGACGTTCTCGGTGATCTCAGTTCACGGCGGGCCAAGGTGACCCGTACCGAATTAGACGATCACAACGGCACGGTAACCATCGTCGCGGTAGTACCGGGGAACGAAATCCAATCCTACGCTAGCGAGTTGCGATCTATCACTGCTGGCCAGGGAAGATTTTCCGCAAGCTACGACCACCACGACCCCTTGCCCAAAGCGCTCTATCCACGACTCGCCACACCGAGCGAGACCTAGCATCTCAGGCTCTCGGACCGGTCGCTCGCACCTAGTCGCGGCTGGTCCGCGCTTCGGGCACCTCGAGAGAAGTGGAAAAGTGCGGGTAGAGGCGGCGATACGCCGAGGGAAGCGACTCGGGCATTACTCGCATCGACGCTACCGAGGTCATAAAGTTAGTGTCGCCGATCCAGCGCGGGACGACGTGAAAATGAATGTGGTCGTCGAAGGCGGCTCCGCCCGCTCGCCCAAGATTGGCGCCGACGTTGTAGCCCCCGGGTTGATAGGCCTCGCCAAGTGCAGCGACGCACTTGCGCAAAAGCATGGCGTTTTCCCGCCATGCCTCCTCACGCAGCTCCATAAGCTCTGCTAGGTGAAGGTAGGGAACCACCATCATGTGGCCCGGTGCGTAGGGATAGGCATTGAGCACCACGTAGTTGAATTCGCCGCGATAAAGCACAAAGTTGGCCAGCGACGTCTCCTTAGACGCTCCGAGGAAACACAGCACGCACCCAGAGGCGTCGCGTTGTGCCCCTCCCCCTTCGATGAAGGACTGGCGCCAACCTGCCCAGAGTTGATCAAGCAACCTCAACGTCCAATGGTTTAGGGGAAATCTCCCCTGACAACTCAGCGATAAACTTCTCGGTGCTCACGTCCATCTCGGGCTTTAGTGACCCACGGCGATTCACCCCAACGGTTTGGGCTTGTTCGTCGCGATCACCGACGACAAGAATGAAGGGGATCTTCTCGAGCTTGAGCTTGCGGATTCGTGCCCCGAGGGGCTCCGAAGCGCCCAATACCGTTACCCGGGCTCCAGCTGCGCCGAGGCGCCGCGCCAGATCCGCGGCATAATCCTCGTTGCCATCTTTCACGGGTACGATGCTTACCTGGGTCGGGGAAAGCCAGGTGGGCAGGGCCCCGGCATAGTGCTCAAGCAAAATGGCAAAAAAGCGCTCCACGGATCCAAACAGGGCACGATGAACCATGTAGGGCCTCTGACGCGTGTTATCCGAATCGATAAACTCCAAGTCAAAAAGCTGTGGCAATTGCAGATCTACCTGCAGCGTGGAGACCTGCCAACGCCTGCCAATGGCATCCTTGAGGTGTACATCGATCTTGGGCGCGTAAAAAGCCCCTTCGCCCTCAGCAAGCACGTAGCTAATCCCCGAGCGCTCCAGCGCGTACTGTAGCGCCGCGGTAGCTTCTTCCCACTCGTCCTCAGCCCCCACCGACTTTTCCGGCCGAGTGGCCAATTCCGCTTCAAAATCCTCCAGCCCAAAAGCCCGCAGCAGCGAGATCACGAAGCCCAGCAGGCGGGTGAGTTCCTCGCCAAGCTGGCTGGGTTGGCAAAAAATATGTGAGTCATCTTGGGTAAGCCCTCGCACCCGGGCCAATCCGTGTAGAACGCCACTGCGCTCAAAGCGGTACACCGTGCCAAATTCGAAGAGTCGCATCGGGAGTTCCCGATAGGAGCGCTGATGTGCTTTGTAGATGAGGATGTGCATCGGGCAGTTCATCGGCTTGGGATAGTATGTAGCGCCCTCCATCTCCATGGGAGGATACATTCCCTCCTTGTACCACTGGAGGTGTCCGGAGATCTCAAAAAGCGTCGACTTGGCGATGTGAGGCGTCCACGCCAGCTGATAGCCGCTGGCAAGGTGAGAGCGCATGGAAAAGTCCTCCATCAAGTAGCGCACTAAGGCGCCTTTAGGATGAAACACCGGCAGTCCCCCGCCGATCTCGGGTGGAAAGTGGAAAAGATCCAGCTCCAATCCCAGCTTGCGGTGGTCGCGCTTTTCTGCCTCTGCCAGCCTGTTGAGATAGTCAGCTAGCGCCGACTTTGACTCCCAGGCCGTCCCGTAAATCCTTTGCAGCTGGTCACGCTTTTCATCGCCACGCCAGTAGGCACCCGCGACGCGAGTCAACTTAAAGGCCTTGACGTAGGAGGTGGATGGGAGGTGGGGCCCACGACAAAGATCCGCGAAGGAGGCACTGTTTCGATACACCGATACTCCGCTCGGGGAGACCCCTTCCATCT
>JAKASN010000531.1 GCA_021819025.1 Actinomycetes bacterium
AACTCACCGTCCGCGACGGTGAGGTCCAAGCTGTCTAGTGCCGTCAAGCCATTGGGGTAAGTCTTAGTCACTCTCTCGAGCTGTATCGTTGCCATTATGGCGCGCCCTTCCTAAATTCGATATTTTTTTCCGAGCAAACGACATCGGTGTCGCGGCGATTAATTTCAATTGGGGGTCTGTGCATCGAGTTCCAAGATGACCTTGCCGCGGGCGCCGTTAGCAAAACGGAGAGTCTCGATTGCGCGCTCCCACTCTGCGATCCCAAAGCGGTGGGTGATGACGAATTCCGGTGCGATTAGCGAAGAGTTGAGAAGTTTCACGACCTGTGAATAGGCCAGTGAAGAGTAGCTAAAGCTGCCGAAGATCTTGAGGTCGCCGTTGACGACTTCATCGATTTCGAGCGGAACCTCTTTGCCCGTTCCGGCCAAGCCCAAGAGCAGGACCGATCCGCCGCGGCGGACCTTGGAAATTGCCGTGGCGACCGAGGCGGCACTGCCAGCAGCTTCGATTACGAGGTCATATTCACGCTCTACCTCGGCAGGGTCCGTGAAAAAGCTGGCCGCGCCGGCCAAGCTGGCGAGGGAATTTTGTGCCTTGCGTAGTCCAAGCATATCGATTCGAGCTGGTGAAAAAAGTGCCAGCAGGTGCGCCGCGAGCAATGCGATGGTACCATCTCCCACCACGAGGACGCTTTGGTTTACCCCAGGGTGCGCCCGGGCCAGAGCGCGGTAGACCACCGCGCAGGGTTCGATGAGGCAACCTTGCTCGATGGTTACCGACTCCGCGAGAGGATGCACCAAAGATCTGGGAACGGATATCAACGTCGCTGCAGCCCCGTCGCGCGTAAATCCGATCTCTTGATAGGTCTCACAAAGATTTGTTTCTCCAGATCTGCAAGCGTCACACCTCCAACAAGGGATTATCCCTTCTACCGCCACCAGTGTTCCCCGGAGCGGACCGTCACCCAGAACGATCCCGCACCACTCGTGGCCCAAGGCGATGGGGTAGGAGATGTAGTCGGGATCGATAGCTCCGGAGATGATCTCCAGATCAGTGCCACAAAGGCCTACCGCCTTAGGTGCGACGAGAATTTCATCTCCTGCCCCCACGTCGAGCTCCTTGGTTATCCAGGAGATATGATTAGGCTCTTCAACCACCAGGGCTTGGATTTGGGTCACATCTCCTCCACTTCGGAATGGCCGTCCTCGCGCAACGGTGAAGACCCCGTCCATGGTGGTTGGGTGCCGTTGAAACGCGCTGTGAGCTGGGCAGCGTGCTCGGCGACGACGTGTCCGAGCTCTTGCATCTTCCACGACGGAGCATCCACCTTTATGCCCGTGACACTGATGGCGCCGAGACACCGACCACTATGGTCGAAAAATGGTGCGCCGATACAAAATACCCCGTCGGCATCCTCCTCGTCATCGATGGAAAATCCCCGCCGTCGTGTCCTCTCCAGATCATCTAAAAAGACGGAGATCTCCGTAATGGTATTTCTGGTTCGGCGTGGCATGCCCTGATCTTTGCAGATTTGCATGACTTCCTCGGTTGGAAGCGTAGAGAGGATGGCTTTGCCGGCAGCGCTGGCATGGGGCTCCTCCCGATGCCCAAGCAGGGTGTGAAAACGCACCGTACCGGGTCCATCCACCCTTTCTACGAAGATCGGATACCCCCCCTCGGAGATCGCGGCCCGGGAGGTGAGTCCGGTACGCTCAGTGAGTTTGAGCAGAATTGGTCGATAAGTATCGCCTAGAGGAATTTGTCGTGCCACCAAGTCTCCGAGCCGGAGTAACGAGAGGCCGAGCTGATATCTGGGGCCAGGATAAAGTTCTCTAAGAAATCCGTTGGACACCAGTGTCTGTGCCAAGGCATAGGCGGTGCTCTTGGAGACCTTCAAGTTACGGGAGAGCTCGGTCACGGTGAGTCCATCAGGCGAGCACTCAGCGATTGCTTCGACGAGGTGGAGTGCGCGCTCTACGCTTTGGACTCGATAGCGCTCGTCAGATTCCTTTTGGGTGCCCGATGCCATTGCTTTTCTCCGGCCTTGTCTTTTAGGGTGTTTGTTATTACCGAACATGGTATTTGATTTTCAATAATTTAGCAAAAATATTCTCAAAGTGCCGATAGTCTACCGGAAATTTCTGCGATAATAAATGCATAATGGAACTAGGTTCGGGACAGCAGAACAATTGTGAATAGCGAGTTTCCAATAGAGTTGCACCGCCAAGCGACAATTGAACGACTTCGCGACTACTCGCGCCGCTGTGGATATGATGCAGTGGTTCTAAGCACGCCTGGCAATGTCGCATGGCTTAGCGGAGGGATCAGCCCCCGGATCGACCGTTCTGCGCCCCGTGACTCAATTTGGTTCGTGGTCACCGATGCCAAAGTGACGTTGATCTCAAATGCCGTGGAGATTCCCAGGCTGATCACCGAAGATGAAAAGCAGATCGAGCGCTTCTCCGTGGTCGAGGTTCCTTGGTACGGCACATATTGGGAGGCGGTGCTCGATATTTTGCCGGCAGGAAAACATCACATCGGAGCCGACTATCAGATCGGAA
>JAKASN010000532.1 GCA_021819025.1 Actinomycetes bacterium
TCCGCTTGTTCCTCTGAAGTCGGGGACCAAGACGTCAATGCCGATGGAGTTGTAAAATCCAATGCGGTGGTTGAAGCGGACCCCCGTCTGGCCTGTCGGCCCGCCATGCAAAAGTACCAGGGTTCCGAACGCCTCGCTCAGTTGGCTTCGGTAAAGGCGCGAGATCATCTCTGTTGCGGGAAACTTTGCGTTGCCCAGTTCTATGGAGGGGGTTTCAGTGCGAAGGATCTCGGGTTCGACAAGCGACGTCAGCGAGGCGCCAAAAAAATGGCCGGCGACCAGGCGTCGTTTGCTGGAGCTATCGCCACGGGATATTGGCGCGGTTTCGATGCAGGCGATGTGAGTCGGAGTTCGAGCTCCTTGACGGATTCCAAGCAGCGAGGAGCCGATAGTCACTGGTGCATCGAGAAATCCTTTCGCCACCTCTTGGCCGACTCCCCCCTGCTCGAGGTCAACAAGTACCACTCTGGCGAATCCGTCCTCGTTGCGGAGCGCAAAGAGGCCGTCGCTGCCGGTAGCCCAACAGTAACTTGCCTGCCCGGTGCCAAGATCAACGTCTCCATAGTCAAAGCCGTTTGAAGTGATGCTTCGCGGATGTCCTGAGAAAGGTTCCTTGATGACGGTCAAGGAGAGGTATCCAGTGGCAGAAGATATATAGGCAAGTCTCTGGCCATCAGGCGAGAAGCGGGGCTGTGAGACCATCTCTCCCTCTAGGCCGATAGTGCGGCGTAAATTTCCCTCGAAATCGACGAGCTTGATGTAGGACTGGTACCAGGGCATGGTCACATCCTCCCAATAGCGAAAGGCCACCAGGCCGAGCGATTCGCTTATCGCGGGATCGGCAACAAAATAGTCCTGTTTGCTATGGCCGAGGTCGAAGATCGCCTTGGTCGACCATTGCCCAGAACCCTTATCAATGCCGAGAAGTACCCTGCGCTGGTTGCTGATAGCCACCCACTGTCTTCCCGAGGGTGTCCCGGCCAGCTGGTCAATGGCAGCTCCGGTGGTGATGGGCGTTAATTGGTTGCGGGAGATATCCAAGCGGCTGATCTCGCCCTCGCGAGTCACCACCGCCAATGAGGTAGCATTATCTATCCAAATGTGCCAACCGACGCTGCCGGGATACCCCATAGCGAACTCCGGGGAGCTGGCTATGGGGATTTCGCTGCCTTGTGAGAGGTCGTACAAGCTGATCGTGACTGCGGCGCTACTTCGCGACAGGAAGCTCACACTGGCTGTTCCTGGACGCCGCTGAAGATCTGCGAAGACCCGCGATGGCACTAGTGCCGCGATATCTCTTCCCTTGGCGTTCAACTGGTCGTGCTCGATGGCAAAGCCAAAGTGCGAAGTCCGCGGATCGCTTCGATTATGGCGCAGTGGTCGAGCTGTGCGCCCCCTGAAGATTCGATTGCAACCAAAAGCTGGGTTATAAGCGTCGTAATGGGCAGCGCTACGCCACTTGAACGTGCAAAATCGGAGACTATTGCGAGATCCTTGAGGTGGAGTTCTACCTTGAAACCCGGGTCGTAGGATCGATTAAGCATCTGGTGTGCTTTGATTGCCAGCAATTCGGAACCAGCCCTTCCGGCCCCTAAGGCGACTAGGGCGGCTTCCACATCGACATCAGAGCATTCCAAGAGGGAGAGGCCCTCGGCGATGGTCCCTAGGATCCCAGCGACCATAATTTGATTCACGGCTTTTACAACTTGGCCCGATCCAGGAGCGCCTACGAGTCGAACCGAAGTGGCCAGCGCCGTAAAGATGGGTTGTGCCCGCTCAAATGCGTCAGGATTTCCGCCACACATTACCGAGAGCGTTCCAGCGATTGCACCGATGTCGCCGCCAGAGACCGGTGCGTCTAAAGCTGAAATACCTAATGCCTCTGCCCGGTCGTGGATACGCCTGGAAAGTTCCGGGGTTTCGGTGCCCATGTCGATGAACAGGCTCCCGGGGTGCATCGCTTCCAGAACGCCACCAGAGGAGAGCACCACCTGTTCGGTCGTCGCGGGCGTTGGCAGCATCGTTATCACCGCTTGTGACCATTGCGCAAGCTCTGTCAAGCTAGTGGCGACAATTGCCCCGGCTGCCGCGAGTTCCTCCACGGGCGGTGCCGATCTCGAAGATACCATTACCTCGAAGCCCGTGGAAATAAGGCGCTTCGCCATGGGTCTGCCCATGAGGCCAAGACCGATAAAGCCAACCTTTTTCTCGAGCCCCTGAGGCGGATCTACAGTGAAGTTCTCCATCTCTGCCCCTGATTCATTTTTCGCTTCAGAGCCCTATCTTAGGCTGACTGAGCAGCTTGCTATTGCACGCGAGTCTGCTCCGTATCTTCACTTGTGGGCCGGATCCGGGTCCCTCAATCCTTTGAATTGGCCCCAATTGTCGCCGAGAGGTTGCATCTTTATCGGGCCGAGGCGAAATTCTCGGCTCTATTGACCTTCATGTGGATCAACTCGCCCTGTCGTACGGAAGTTTGAGATCAATTGGCCCACAGGAAAGCATCACCAACGCCAGAGTCGCCTGAGCGGAATGAAGCCCGTAGCATCTCGCGA
>JAKASN010000533.1 GCA_021819025.1 Actinomycetes bacterium
GAGGGCGCATCGCGTTAATCGCAATTGGCCCTTGACCTACGGCGCGGCGCCGGAGGCGCGCCGAGATCTCTCTTGACGCTGCGGTAGTCGGTTAAAAGATCGTCGAGTTTAGCGGGGCGAGCTTATGCTGAATGCGTGGATTTCGAACAAGATTTAACGCAATGGTTGTCGGAGTTTCTCGCCGACGGCCCCAAGCACGCCGAGTTGATTGTTGCAAAATTGCACGAGCAAGGTTTGGTTGAGGAGGACTTCGACGCAGACGAGATCTTGGAATTCGCAGATGACACGATCTGGGTTCTCCAGGACGACACTTATGACCTAGCGTCGCGTCTTGTTGAAGGCAGAACCTTGACCCACCTGCTCGATGAGAGAGAACTCCAGAGCCGAGCCGTTCCCGCGCTACCGGATCTGGCCGGGCTTGACCTGGGCTTCGACGTCGATGCTTCCCAGGTGTCTCCGTCATTAATGTTGACCTTCGGTGACAGCCCTGGAGAGACCATGGTCAAGGAGAATGATCCCAGCGGGCAATGGCTCGATGGATTTGCCCCTGGAGAGTATCTCGTGCTGCAACGGCGCAACGGTGCGCTTGTTGTCTCGGCTGCTAAAGCTGTCGGCTCGGGGGATGAAGAGGTTCGTGCCCTGCGGGAGACTTTCGAGTTGCTTGGGCCTTATGGCGGTGAGGTGGAGGTCGAAGAGCTACTGATGGAGGCCTACTCCCGCAACCCGGAGATCTTCGGTGAACCGGTGGCACCAGTTGCTGAGCTTTTGCAGCGGGCAGGACTGCAGCGCAACGGAGCCTGGATTTTTGACCCCGAAGCCGAGCCTGCCTCCGATGGGGACGAATTTGATTCCTTCGCATTTGTCACTGAGCGTTACGCCATGGAGGCGTGCTGCCTCGAGGCATTCGCCGTTGCCTTGGACGCTTGGGTGAAGTGGCAGAATCCCGAGCGCCAAGGCGATCTTGACCTGAATCTCGTTGCCTCTTATCTCCTTCATGGCTCCACGGCGCTTGCGCTGGTGAGCTACCTTGGCGAAGAGACTATCGCATCGGACCCAGCTTTTGTTGGCTTTGCCACTTCGTTGCACGACACGAAGCGATCTGGCGCCGCCGCGGGAGCTTTTTTACTTTCTTTTGTTCACGAGATGCAAGGGGATCCGCGCCGCGCCGAAGCCGACCTCATGGAAGCGAGATTGAAGGCGCCTGAGTTCCAAGCCGCGACGGCACGCTTAGCCACCTTTAGTGAAGACCGCGGCGATATTTTGGCTAGTATCGCACTTCTGTCCCAGTGTGACGATACCGCCGCCAACGAGATCGCCGATGAGTTGCGCTCCATGGTTATTGTCTACGAGGGCGTCGGACGCAATGACCGCTGCCCCTGTGGTTCGGGGAAAAAATACAAAGCCTGCTGCCTCATTAGCCCGCGGATCAGCGAAGAGCAGGCGCGGAGCTGGCTCCTGCAACGTCTTGCCCGCTTTGCGCTTCGTGCGGGATCCGAGGCCACTTCGTTTGGCTTTATGGCGCTCGCGGCCAGTGTCCTCCCGGAGTCCATTATGGAGAGCCACCGCGACTTTGTCTTTGATCTCATCATTTACGAGCGCGAGAACCTTGAGGCGTACTTGACCCAACGTGGTGCGATCCTGGGCGATTCCGATCGGGCGCAGGTGGAAAAGCTCGCCGCTTCACGAAGGGAGTTCTACGAGATTTCCGCCCTCGAAGAGGGGAAGTCGATAGACCTTCGCGACGTGAGGAGCGGCGAGGCTTTCCACGTAGTGGAGCGCAGCGCCTCGCGCGGGCCCAAGGTCGGTGAGTACCTCCTGGCCCGGGTCGTTGAGACCAGTGACGGACATGAGATCTTCGGGGCGCCACTCATTATCAATATGGCGCAGCGCGATTCGGTCTTGGCGCTCTTGGACGAAGATCCCGATTACGGTGAGTTCCTCGTCTGGCTGGCCGAGGCCAATCGGGAACCAAAGCTGGTGAACTTCGATGGCGAAGAGATTATCTTTTGCGAAGCACGCTTGAGCGTCGAAGATCCCACGTCGGCTCGCGCGGTGCTCTCGGAGCACTACCAAAGTGTTGGGGTGTCGTCTTGGTCTCGAGCGCTCGAGATCGCCGCCGACGAGGTGGTGAGCACGGGGTCGATCATCCTTGAGGGTAGCGAGCTTCTAGTCACTGCCAACTCAAGAACACGCTTTGGTGTACTTCTCTCTGAGCTCCAAGAGTTCTTTCCTTCCTGCGAAGTACTCTCGCGCTCGGAGAATACCTTTGAGCAACTCAGGCGCGATCTACCCCCTGGTGGCATACCTAGCGGGCCTGAGACCGACGATGGGTCGTCAGGAGATTTGCACGAGGTGCTGGAGGATTTTATTAAAGAGAGGGAACGCCGCTGGGTCGATGAGAGCATCCCTGCCCTTCGCGGATTGAGCCCGCGCCAGGCGCTGAACGATCCCACCATGCGCGAGGACCTCTTCCGCCTCCTCAATGAATTCGAAGAGGATGAACGCATCGCAGCTACTCAAGGTGGCCGAGGTGCTGGCT
>JAKASN010000534.1 GCA_021819025.1 Actinomycetes bacterium
AGATTGAGATACGGGCGCTAGACCGCTCCCGTCTGCTTGCAGACGTCGCCAGAGTGCTATCCGAGCACCACCTCAACATCCTTGCCTCATCCTCCCAAGCGGGGGTCGATAGAATCTCCCGGATGCGTTTTGTGTTTGAGCTCGCCGACCCGAGCCATTTGGACTCGGTTCTCTCCGCGCTGCGACAGCTAGACAGTGTTTATGACGCTTACCGGGTTGTCGAAGGCGGGGGTGGGGAAGCTGGTCCTACTCCGGGAGTATTCCCCGGTGTCGTCGCTCGACCTGAGTGACGCTGGCTTGAAGTCGTCACTCGTTCTGCGAGCCGAGGATCTCAGACCGTAGCCTGACCCGGGTAGAGTGAGCTTCGCGTGCCCCGGCCTCGACGGCGACGATCGCCTTCTTGGCAAGGTTCTTGGTTCTTACCACGGCATCGAGTCCAACTCTGAGTGGAGTGGAGTTCTCCATCTTTTTGTCGATTTTGTACTTGGTCCAGATTCCTGCTGAAGCGCCCAGAGTTGCTCCCACTCCAAACCAGATGGTACGTTTCGGCACCCTAGTTACCGCCTTGCTTGGTGGCTTTGAAGACCGCTATGGCGCGACGACTTCCTGCCGCGAGGGACTTCACCCTCACCAGGGGACTGGTAACCGTTGCCAACGCCACCCTGGAGGTCTTGCCCATGAGGTTAGTGGCTGTCTCCGTGGACTCAATGAGACGTTCGAGTTTTTCCAGTTCGGATCCGGTGTTGGATAAGTTGTTGCGCGCGTCATTGACAAGGGGAATCGCCTCGTCTCTAAGTGAAGCGATGGCGAGTTCTAGGTATCTGATAAGCCGCTTGGTTCTGCGCGTGGCCAGATACGCGCTGATCGCGGCGATCGCGGCGCTGATCGCAGCAAGCAGGGATATTACGGCAATCAGGGTCACGGTTTCACCGCAGTCATCTTAGCGATGGCAAACTGCGAGAACTGCGAGCTCCTCAAAAAGCTTTCAGGGTTGGCTTTGGTCAGCTCTGGCATCGCTGGGTTCGCCTCGCGCCGCTTCTTGGCTACCGTGTGCACGCCAAGCCAGCGCACGCCACGATAAACCAGGCTGGCCCAAGATGGCCAAGCGTTAGTGAGGATCGCCACCCTAAGGAGTTGTAAGAATATAACTGTAACGAAGTGCCATCCCCGATATACTTGTCACCATGGAGAACGATCCTGTTGCGGAGCGATTCCGCTCTATTGCCTGGGCTCTTGATGAAAGACTGCGTCGGATCGTTGCTGCTAGCGAGGCCAAAGCGATGGGTCGCGGAGGAATTTCCTCAGTCTCGCGCTCTACAGGGGTTTCTCGGCGCGCCATTCACGTTGGATTGAAGGAACTCCAAGATCATCCCAAGGACATACCCCCGAGAAGGATCCGTCGTTCCGGAGCTGGGCGCAAGAAAGTCACCGACACCGATCCGACTCTGACGAGCGACCTTGAGTCGCTGGTGGAACCGGTAACTCGAGGAGATCCTACCTCGCCTCTACGCTGGACGACCAAGAGCCTTCGTCTGCTTGCCGAAGAACTTGGAGCGATGGGACACGTGGTGAGTCATACCTCGGTAGGGATTCTTCTCCAAGAGTTGGGCTACAGCCTTCAGTCCAACGCCAAGACCCTTGAAGGAGGGAAGCACCCAGACCGCAACGCCCAGTTCGCCTACATCAACGCCGAGACCTCTTCACGCCTGGAACGCGCGGAACCGGTCATCTCAGTAGATACCAAGAAGAAGGAGCTCATCGGCCCCTACAAGAATAACGGCAGGACATGGCGGCCCAAGGGAGACCCCGAGAAGGTCAATGTGTATGACTTCATCGATCCTGAGCTTGGGCGGGCCAATCCCTACGGCATCTATGACCTCGCATCCGACTCAGGATGGGTAAGCGTGGGCACAGATCACGACACCGCAGCTTTTGCCGTAGCTACAATTCGGCGGTGGTGGCTAAGTGTTGGGTCCCGGGAATATCCCAGTGCTACTGAACTTCTCATTACGGCGGACGGGGGCGGAAGTAACGGATCACGGGTTCGGCTCTTCAAGCTTGAGATCCAAGAACTCGCCGATGAGATAGGGATTCCTATCACTATCTGCCACTTTCCCCCTGGAACCTCCAAATGGAACAAGATCGAACACCGGCTCTTCTCATTCATCAGCATGAATTGGAAGGGTCAGCCCCTCGTCAGTCACGAAGTCATGCTCAACTTGATTGCCAACACCAGAACCAAGAGCGGGCTCACTGTCAAGGCGGAACTCGACGCAAGTCTCTATCCCACCGGGATAAAGGTGTCCGACGAGGAGTTCTCCTCCATCAATCTGGTGCGACACTCTTTTCACGGCGAGTGGAATTACTCCATCCGTCCCCGGGGAAGCTAGAGTGCGACGGTTATTACTTGACAGCCCCTAAGGATGCTTTCAGGCGAGGCGATCGAAGAGCGAGTGGATCGCTTTTCTAGTGCGCGAGGCGGGAATAGAGAAGCGAACGGCCCGCCATGGCCTTTCCCACCGCTAGTAGC
>JAKASN010000535.1 GCA_021819025.1 Actinomycetes bacterium
GCCAAGCTGGTTGGCCACGTTAATGCCCTTGAGCTCAAAGAGACTCGAACACTTGTTCATATATCGCCAAACTAATCGAAATCCGCCACTTCAGCTCACCAAGCGATCGAGAATCCCATGACGATAAGGTTGCGGCGCCCAAAGATAGCAGGGCTACTCAATTCCCAGCAAGTAAGGATAGAGCGGCTGGGCTCCGTGGTGAATCTCAACCTCAATCTCTGGATGACCTTCAGAGAGCCACTCGGTGATCTCGCGAGTCGCCGAGGCGGTAGAGCCGTCGCCTTCGATGATGGTAACGATCTCGGCCCCCGCGGGGAGCATCGCTTGCAACGCGCCGATGGCGGCGCCGCTGGCGCAATCTGAAATCGACACCACTCCGTCACGGCCGAGGCCGATGAACTGCCCCGCAATGACTTCTCCCACTTCGCTGTGGTAATCGCGTACCGCGCGAGTGATCTCGGCCACCGCGACGCGCTTGGCGCACTCGGTCATGCGCGCGACATTCTCTTCGATATCTACCATCGGGTCGAACTCCACCAGCGCGGAGAGTCCTTCGACAATGCCTCGTGTAGGAATGACCTTGACCTTCTTGCCGGAAAGATGCGCGGCGATTTGGGCGACTGGGGTGACGTTGGTGTTGTTGGGAAGCACCACGACGTTGCTCGCTGGCACATCTTCGATCGCGGCGAGAATCTCCTCGGTGGAGGGATTCATGGATTGCCCGCCCACCACGATACGGCCCACCCCGAGGGAGCGAAAGATCCGGCTCACCCCTTCGCCGTTGGCAACCACCACAACCGAGGTTTCCGGAGGTATCGCAGCTTCGCTCACGTAGGGATCGGGGGCACCCGCGCCCTTGGCCTCGAGAACCCACCGCTCTTCGAGGACTTGCTCGGCGAGGTCAGTGACCCGGATTCGCGAGGGTGTGCCGGCTTCGACGCCAGCCTCGATCGAGGCTCCAATGTCATCGGTGTGGATGTGGCAGTTGTAAGTGTCGTCCTGGCCCACAATCACGATAGAGTCGCCCAGCCCCGCCCAAACTTCGCGAAACGCATTCACCGAAGCGGCGTTGGATTCGAGAATGAACATCACTTCGTATCTTGGACCGATCTCAACGCTGGCGGCACTCGGGCGCAGTTCTCCTACTACCAAGCCGCGTGCCTCGGGTACCACTGACTCAAAGCCAAAGTGGAGCTCGCTTTGGGCGCCAGAGCGGTTTGCGCCAAGGACGTCGCCTAAAGCAGCCACGAAAAGAACCAGCCCAGCGCCGCCGGAGTCCACAACCCCCGCCTTGCGAAGCTGGGGCAAAAGCTCTGGGGTGCGCTCCAGTGAGGCCTCGGCGCGATCTAAAAGTGCCTGGGACGCTTCGAGGAGAGCGACCTTGGCACCTGCCATCTCGCGAGCCAGTGCCGCGACGTCGCTGATAACGGTGAGAATGGTCCCCTCCACGGGAGTGAGAACCGCCCCGCGGGCACGCCGATCAGAGAGCTCAAAAGCTTCCGCGAGATCCCCCAGGGACGCCTCGGAGATGGAATCGACGCCAAGGATCTCACAAAAAGATGCCACCACTTGGCATAAGATCACTCCGGAATTGCCCCGGGCGCCCAGCAAGGCCGCCTTGGCAACGCTTGTGAAGTCGCCCCGCTTTAGTTCGCCGAGGCGCGAGAGCATCGCTGCGTCTTCGATCACCGCCGTCGCAGCGCGCACGGTGAAGTACATGTTGGTACCCGTGTCCCCATCGGGAACAGGAAAGACGTTGAGTCTGTCTATCTTGTCCCGATACTCCTCGAGATAGTGCCCATATCGCACTAGAGCACCTAAGAGCAGCCGCCCTCGTTCAACCATTGCTAAATTACACCTCGCAGCAATGCTATTCCCCCCTTGGGCTGAAAGAGCCAAAACCCCGATCAAACAACTATGCTGTAGAGGCTATTTTGATTATCGATGCCTTCAAGGAGTTCAACAAGTGGCTTCAGTTTGTGAATTGTGTGGGAAGGGTCCCCACTTCGGAATGTCGCTTAGCCACTCGCACCGGCGCAACAAGCGTCGCTGGAACCCCAACATCCAGCGTGTGCGTGCCGTAGTCGGTGGCACCAATCGCCGTATTAATGTCTGCACCTCCTGTATCCGCTCCGGGAAGGTCACCAAGGCGGCCTAGCAGGGTTCGGCCGACCCGATGACAAAGGCGCTTCTCTTTCTCTCCTTCGGAGGGCCCAATGGGCCCGACGACGTCGTTGACTTCATGGCCAACGTCACCCGGGGCCGTAACATCCCGCGCGAGCGACTCGCAGAGGTATCCAAGCACTACTTCCTCTTTGGCGGCAAGAGCCCGATCAACGAGATCAACCTGGAGCTAATCGCTCGCACCGAAGCGGCGCTGGCTCAAGCGGGCATCTCCCTGCCGGTCTATTTCGGGAATCGAAACTGGGAGCCGTATCTCAGCGACACCGTCGAAAAGATGATTGGCGACGGCATCGACGAGGCCTTGGTCTTTGCGACCTCTGCCTACGGGTCGTACTCAGGATGC
>JAKASN010000536.1 GCA_021819025.1 Actinomycetes bacterium
CCACGGGTGGGGCCAGGTTTCTTTCGAATTTCCGGTGCGGATGTCGGCAAGAGACTGAGAATTTCGCCGCGGCAAAATGGCCCGGATAGTTTTGGGGGGCTGATTATGAGACGACTGAGGTCGAGGATTTGGACGGCGAATCTTGCAGGTCCGCCTAGTGGGTCGTGTTGCCTACGCCTTTACCGGGCGATAGCGACCGTTCAACGTCCTGCGGCTCGATGGGTTGAATCATCTTTCGATGGTTCGCCGCGAGCGCTGGGAAGCTTAGATGGCACCGTTTCGCCTCGGGCTAGCTTTACCTCACGTGAAAGCGCGCAACGTAGGTACGTTGTATCTTTGCAAGCTGATGCTCCGGGAGCACCAGCACGTCGCTTTGTCCCACCGAGCGCATTGCAGAGCTTCACCAGGGTGCGAAGTGGATTCGCCCTATTCTTGCTCGAGAACGTGGCAAGCGGAGCGCGGTTTTGGCAATCTCAGCAAAGAGCATGCAAGGAGTTGCCCTGTGGCTTCCATACGTGCTGACTTGATAACCCGAAAAAATCTCACCGAAAATCAAAAGGAAAGATGCCAACGTGACTGACTTAATGCAAGACAGATCCAACAGACTTAAGATTACCAAGACCGGCGGACAGATGGTCACCGACTATTGGGACGATGTCTTCACCGCACGCGAACAAGGGAAGAAGGTGGTCTGGTATAACGGCTCGGCGGTTAACCCCATATTCCAGGCTGCCGGGCTTGCCTGGTGCCACGGCGAAGCGTTTTCCGCGCGGTTGGCTGCACAACACCTTGAGAAGCCAGCCCAGCTAGCTGGTGAGGAGTATGGATACGTTAACGAGTTATGCTCGTACGCTCGAACGCACCTCGGATGTGCGGTACTGACCCAGCAAGCACGGGAGGCGGATAACAGCGGAGTTGTTGGCCTTGTTGACCAGCAGGAGCTGGCGAGCCGGCTCCCAATGCCCGACTTTTTCGTTAACGCATATGCAGGTTGCAGTACTGGTCAGCAGTGGGATGAAATTTCTTATCGAGTCTTTGACAAGAAGATTCCCATCTTCAACGTCTCGTTGCCATTTCTCTGGGGCAATAAGCCTGATGCGGGCTACCTACGAGGCCAGGAGTGGGAGGAAACCTCACGATATGTCGCAGACCAGCTTTATGAGCTCGTGGAGTTCCTTGAGGCGCAGACGGGCCGTCCGTTCGACTGGGATGCTCTTCGCCAGAATATGGCCTACATTCGAAGAGCCTCAGAACTGCGTCGAGAAGCTATGGAGCTTTGCAAGGCGGCTCCGACGCCGGCCACCTACTGGGACTGGGTTGCAAGTATCGCACACATCAACTTCTTGCCAGCTAGTCAGGAGCTCGTTGACTACTTTGCAGGCGTCAAAGCCGAGGTAGCACAGCGACTCGAGGACGGAGTGCCGGGAGTCAAAAATGAGCGCTACAGGCTTTACTTCGACGGAATAATGAACTGGAATAAATTGGGTTGGCTGTCGCGCAAGTTCGCGGAATTCGATGCCGCCGTGGTGTGTGGTCGCTACACGCACAACGCATTCTGGCAGGAGCCCCACCTTATCGACACGGAAGATCCCATTCTGGGGATGGCTCAGCACTATTTGATCTGCCCAATTAATTACGGTATGGGAACTCTTAAGTATCTTATGAAACGCGATTGCGAGGATTACGGCATTGATGGCGTCGTCTTCCACGCATCGCGTACTTGCCGGGCATTCACCAATTCCCAGCACCTTCTGGCTAGATCAGCTAAGTCGGAGCTGGGAATTCCATCGACCTTCTTCGAAGGGGATGTGGCTGACGCTTCCTTCTACAAGGACGAGATTCTCGAGAGCCGGCTTTCGGCAATGCTGGAGGGAATCGATATTCGGCGCGCCAGAGGTCTTTAGGTGCACAATTGCGATTGAGTCGAGAGGTGGAGCTATGAGCGAGCATTTCATGGGTGTGGACCTGGGGTCAACCTCAGCAAAAGCCGTGATCCTCGACGACGGTGGAGATTTGATCGCCGCATGTACCGTTGAGATGGGCACAGTGAGTAGAGAAGGAATGCGCCAGGCGATTGAGCGCGTGCTCGAGACCGCTGGATTACACCGTTCGGATGTGGCAGGAACGGTGGGCACCGGATACGGCCGACGTCTCATTCCCGGAGGTGTCGACAAAATATTCACGGAGATTACATGCCATGCACGTGGGGTCGCGGCTCTCTGTCCCGGGGTCCGCCTCGTAATTGATATCGGTGGCCAGGACAACAAAGCGATAGCAGTCGATGAAATGGGCATGGTAGTGGACTTTGCCATGAATGACCGATGTGCCGCCGGCACTGGCCGATTTTACGAGGTTCTCGGTCGTGCCATTGAAACCGAGGTCGCCGATCTCGGTAGCTTGGCGCTCCGTGGGACTGCCAATATCGAGGTCAGCAGTATCTGTGCCACCTTCGCTGCCACCGAAGTTATCTCTTTGATAGCCGTGGGAGAGGCGCCGGAGAATATTGCGGCCTCGGTTCACCGTG
>JAKASN010000537.1 GCA_021819025.1 Actinomycetes bacterium
TTACTGAGACGATAGATTTTTTGCGCTTCTACGCTCGCTCGATGATCGAATTATCCTCTGACACCGCGCTGAGTTCCCCATTGGGCGAGGTAAACCGCCACTACCTGCGGCCGCGCGGGGTGTGCGTGGTGATTTCTCCATGGAACTTCCCTATGGCAATTCCGATGGGAATGACCGCCGCGGCGATAGTGACAGGAAATAGCGTGGTGCTCAAGCCCGCCGAGCAAACACCGGCAACCGCTTTTGCAATCTTCGCCGCATTCGACGCAGCTGGCCTGCCGCCCGGAGTGCTTAATTTTCTCCCCGGCGATGGCGAACGGATCGGGCCCGTGCTCGTCGAAGACCCGCGCGTTTCCACCATCGCTTTCACCGGCTCCTATGCGGTAGGAACCAGTATCATTTCCTCGGCCGCCCAGGTGAAAGATGGCCAACGCGACATCAAGAGGGTAATCACCGAAATGGGAGGCAAGAACCCCATCGTGGTAGACGCCGATGCAGATCTCGACCAGGTTGTACCGGGGGTCATGACCTCAGCCTTTGGATTTTCTGGCCAGAAATGCTCGGCTTGTTCTCGCCTCATTGTGCACCAAGTCCACGCCGCGGAGCTAATTGACCGCCTCAAAGGGGCACTCGCCGCCTTAATCGTGGGAGATCCCGCTCATCCAGAAGTCCAGCTCGGGCCGCTCATCGATATCGAGGCGGTGCAGCGCGTGGAGCGGTATGCCAAAGAAGCTGACAGCGAGGCAGAAGTGGTGAGATACCAGGGCGTTTTGCCAACTCAGGGATTCTTCGTGGCGCCGGCATTGGTGATAAATCCTCCAGCTCACAGCAAGGTCCTTAGCGACGAAATCTTCGGACCGCTGCTCTGCATTGAAGTGGTCCCCGATATCGACGAGGCAATAAACCGAGCCAACGCCAGCGATTATGCTCTTACGGCTGGCATCTACTCGCGCTCACCTCAAGTCATCACGCGGCTCTCCCGTTCTCTTGTGGCCGGGAACATCTATGTAAATCGCCACATCACAGGTGCGATACCGGGCAGACAACCCTTTGGTGGCTTTCAACATTCCGGGGTCGGCTTCAAGGCAGGATCCCGCGAGTACCTCTTGCAATTCACCAACTCCGTGGTGGTTACCGAGAATACTCTCCGACAAGGGTTTGTCCCAGAAATCACCTAGGACCCATGCCGAGCAAGCTACATGAAACCAGAACGCCTCAGCTTGGAGCTCCTCGTTCACTTCCTTAGAGGAGAGCCACATATATGTCGGCCCGTCCCGCGACACCTCATAGGCGCTCGCCGTCAGGCGGCATCGCCTTTGGTATTCATAAGGAGATTAGCTGCAGACCTAGCTCTTACAAAGCGACCGATTACTCTGCATCTGGAGGCGTTTTGCCGACCCTACTCGGGGCGCCACCTCTAATGTCCACTCCACGGAGCTCTCACGGGCCGACAGCGGCAAGCAGCATGATTAGTAACGAATTAGCGCCGATGGCTAGATTGGGGTTACGAAAGACGAGTAAGGAGAATCCATGGGCAACTCATTTGGCTCTCAAAGGCAGCTCGAGGTCGGGTCCAAAAGTTACACCATCCACGACCTTGCCGCGCTCAGCTCGATCGGGGACGTCTCGAAGCTGCCCTACTCGTTGAAGATCCTCCTTGAGAACCTCCTCCGCAACGAGGACGGTGTCTCGGTTCATCCCGGCGATATCGAAGCATTCCTGCGGTCTAGCACCGCCCCAGAAGCGGCCGAAATCGCTTTTTCACCAGCAAGAATACTCATGCAAGACTTTACCGGTGTTCCTGCGGTAGTGGATCTTGCCGCCATGCGCGATGCGATGTTGGATCTCGGAGGAGACCCATCACGGGTGAACCCACTCATCCCGGCTGAGCTTGTCATCGATCACTCCGTAATTGCCGACGACTTCGGCCGTGACGCCTCCTTTGGCATCAACGCCAGCCTTGAAGCGCAGCGCAATAAAGAGCGCTACCAGTTCTTGCGATGGGGCCAGCAAGCCTTTAATAACTTCGTCGTGGTGCCACCGGATACCGGAATCTGCCATCAAGTGAACCTCGAGTACTTGGCGCGCGTCGTCTTTGTTGACGAAAATGGAAACGCCTATCCCGATACTTTGGTTGGCACCGACTCTCACACCCCCATGGTCAACGGACTTGGCGTACTTGGATGGGGCGTCGGCGGCATCGAAGCTGAAGCTGCGATGCTTGGCCAGCCGATCTCGATGCTGATCCCCAAAGTCGTCGGCATCAAGCTCACGGGTTCCCTTCCCCCGGGAACCACCGCCACCGATATGGTTCTCACGGTGACCGAACTCCTCCGCCGCCACGGCGTGGTAGGCAAGTTCGTCGAGTTTTATGGACCCGGGTGCGCCAATGTACCGCTGGAAAATCGTGCCACGATCGGAAACATGTCCCCTGAATACGGATCAACGGTCACCATCTTCCCCATCGACGACGAAACTTTGCGTTACCTGCGACTCACCGGGCGCTCTAAGGAGCAGCTCG
>JAKASN010000538.1 GCA_021819025.1 Actinomycetes bacterium
AGGAAACGACTTGACCTTCCGGCCCGGCGGCTCCGCCGGAGTGACTCTAGCCATCGACAACATCAACGTCAGCGGCTCCTAGCGTCAGCGTGACACGAACTTACACATGAAGTTGGATCTCCACACCCACACCCATAGATCTGGCGATTCCACCACGACGATGGATGAGTATGTGATTGGGCTAGATGCCAGTGGCATCGACGTCGTCGCAGTGACTGATCATCTCACCATTGCAGGAGCGCTACTTCTCGCCGATTTGCTCGGACCGCGGGTAATCGTCGGCCAAGAGCTACGGGTGCGCGAGGGCGAGTTGATCGGTCTCTTTCTCAGCGAACGAATCCCCCCGGGGCTACGCGCCGTCGAGGCGGCAGTTCTGATTCGGGACCAAGGTGGCCTGGTCTACGTCCCTCACCCAGGCGACACTGGTCGCTCCAGCATCAAAGATAACGACCTATGGGAACTCGCGAGCGCTGGGGTCATCGACATCATCGAGGTCGCCAATTCGAAGATCGCCCCCAACGGCTTGATCCCGATCGCGAGCCAAGTCTGTGCGCGCTTGGGAATCGCGGTGGGAGCGGGCAGCGATGCCCACATAGAAACAGCCATAGGTTCTACTTACCTTGAGGTTCCCCCAGGTAAGGTGACTAGCAGCGCCGAACTGCTGGCCGCCCTGGCACATGGTAAAGTGCACGCCCAATACTTTGATCCGCCACGCGGCTGGCGTGCCAGGATCGTACCCGCTTCCTGAAACACGATGAGGCCCTCCCCACTTGAGGCCTCAAGCTGCAACGCTATGCTGGTCCTTTGTAAACGCCATTTGTCGTTACCCCAAGCCAACGGGCTAATACGACACTCGCCGCCGGGAACCGCACAGTCAAGGCGCAATAGCCAAGGAGAATAGAGGAGCCATGACCCGAGTCGTGATAGTGGGAGCGGGTTTCGCCGGTCTTTCTGCGATGGAAGAACTCCAGGGTATCGACGCTGACGTCACCTTGATCGATAAGCACAACTTCGCAACTTTTCAGCCGCTTCTCTACCAGGTAGCCACCGCAGGGCTCAATCCCGGAGATGTCGCTTTCCCGGTAAGAACCATGCTCCGCCACCACAAGAGGGTCACCTTCAGGCAGGGAATACTCTCTAGCGTCGATTCGGCCGCCAATGAGATCGGGCTCCTCGACGGATCGAGAATCCCCTATGACTACCTCGTACTCGCCCTTGGTGCCACCACCAACTACTTCGGCGTTCCCGGTGCTCAAGCCAACTGCGATGCCATCTACACCCTGGATGAAGCTTTAGCGGTTCGCAACAAGGTCTTCGCGATGTTCGAGTGGGCAGCTTCCCATGGCATGAAGGACTTCAACCTGACCACCGTGGTCGTCGGCGGCGGCGCCACTGGAGTCGAGATGGCCGGGGCACTTGCCGAGCTAAAACAGCGCGCGCTCAAGACCGACTACCCCGCGTTGGATCCCTCGTCTGCCCGGGTAATCCTCATCGAAGCCCAGGACCGCCTTCTAGCAGCTTTCTCACCATCACTGTCGAAATACGCGCTTTCAGAACTGCAGTCGCGAGGTGTCGAGGTGAGACTGAACACCGCGGTCAAGGCGGTTCATAACAACGGGGTGGAGCTCGCCGACGGCGAGCTTATCGATTCCAAGCTCATGGTATGGGGGGCTGGGGTCGGAGTGGATTCCGCAGTCCGCTCTCTCGGGCTCGCACATCTCAAGAATGGCCGCATCGAAGTGGGTTCCGATCTTCGCGTGGTGGGAGCCAACAACATCTTTAGCGTCGGCGACGTGGCAGGCACTACTGCCGCCGACGGGACACTCTTGCCCCAGCTGGCCCAACCTGCCATCCAAACCGGAAAGCATGCCGCTGGATCTATCAAAGCTCTCATCAACGGCGAGACCACCACGGCATTCAAATATAAGGACAAAGGAACCATGGCTACCATCGGCAGACGCGCCGCGGTAGCTGAACTCAGCGGAGGGCTCAAGCTCACCGGGTCGGCCGCTTGGCTAGCTTGGCTCGCCTTGCATCTCATGACGCTCTTGGGAGTACGCAACCGCCTCTCGGTGCTACTCAACTGGAGCTGGCATTACATCTCCTGGGGACGTGGACCCAAAGTTATTCTCGGCGGGTGAGCACGCCTTGTCGGCCCAACGTTGACCATTACCAGCGCGTAATACGCCAGTACCGCTCGAGGTACGGAAGTTTGTCGCACAATATCTGACGCGGGCAAGCTGGAGGTCTTCCTCGAGGTATTTGCCTCTGCGTGCCCGGTATCGCCTCGAGCTACCATCTACAGCGGCAGCCAGGCAACACTCGGAGAGAGAATTTGCTTGTGTCTCAAATCTTGTGCAAAATCGTCAGTGACATCTGAGAATTTGTCCGCCAGCGACAATCGTGGCTATTGGCGCAGCGACCAATGCGAGGCGACTTCGTCAAGTTCAGGGGGTCGCAATAGTTCCTAAAGATATCTCTTTGTGCTAATCGCACAAGTTTCATGAGTTAATTGAGCCG
>JAKASN010000539.1 GCA_021819025.1 Actinomycetes bacterium
TTCTTGTCTTTTGAGATTCCCGCAGCGTCGCCGACACTGCTAATATTTGAGCCTTGGCATTCACGATAAGGTCGGATCCCCAAAGCAAGGAAGGCGCCGATTGGCCCGCAGAACTCCAAACCATGGGGTGCGCTCAAGAGTCTTAGGGCTGATCTTGGCGGCGAGTGCCTCAATCGGGTTGGCCACGACTTCTCCCATTTCTCGCCATGTCATTGGCGGTGCTGCACTGGCGAATGCGAGTTACCCTGCTCGTGCCATCACCCCGCATTCGGCGCTCTTTCAAAGCGTGCCAGGCGCAATACCGGCGAGCCCATCTAAATCCCTCACCGCTTTAGGTGCCTCCGCGGTGGCCCCCCAGGCGGCCGCATCGCTCCTCGGAGCGTTCCAAGCGGGCATCTCGGCATCGGAAGTTGCCGCAGATACCGGCGAAGTGGTGACGCCCCCCGACACCACCGTAGTGGCGGGCTCCGGTGATGAGATCGAGATCGTCAATGGCCTCATTCAGCTCATCTCAAGCAGCGGTGGAGTGCGCACCACCCCGGTTTCTTTTAATCAGCTCATGAACGAGCAGCTGCCCAGTACTTCTAATTTCGGCCTTACCGCTTGCCTTGGCGCTCCAGGATCAATTCAAGACACCAACTTCACCGACCCATGGGCTCTCTATGATCCCGCGAGCGGGCGCTTTTACATCTCCTCGATGTTTGTCTTCGCAGCGCCCTGCCAAGTGGATCCCGGGGGACTTTCCTACTCCATCGACGATGCGGTCATTATCATCACCGCCTCTGCGGCTGCTATAGGCAGCCCATGGACTACCACCTGGGTCATACCACAAGAAAATACCGCCGCCCTGAGCAGCCTCAACAGTGCGCTTGACCAACCCAAAATCGGCCAAACCACCTCCACCGTCCTCCTTGCCGCGACATCTTTTCCGGGCGGCCTCAGCGGTGGCACCCCGAGCAACGGCACTCAGCTCTTTAGCATTACCAAGTCTTCTTTGGACCAATCTTCCTCCAGCGCCACAGTGGTATTTGCTCCTTCGTCCCCAAACCCAAATGCCAGCATCAGCGGGGAGATCGACCCGGTTCCAGGGGCGATTCCCCTTTCTGACCCCATCGATGCCACGGGTTACGTCTTTGGCAATACTTCTCCCGACATCGTCTCGGGATATCCAGATGCCCTCAATGCCCTCGTCGTCCCGCCAGGATGCGCGTTATCGACATCTCAGTCCGCGCCCTCAAATTGCGCCACAAACCTCGCCTTGCCGATGGCGCCGACCAACGCACTCATCGACTTCTCCCCCTTGGGAATCCCTCAGCCCAGCAGTACCGATACCATCAACCCCAACGACGACCGCATCCTCTCTGCCTCGATTTCAGGCAGTACCGTCTGGCTCGCTATGAACGACTCCATCGTCAATCCGACCCCAAGCGTTTCCGAACCTTACCTTTCCACGGCAAGACTGGTGAGGTTAAACCTCACCACCTCGGGCCTGGTGCTGAGCGGAGAGATCGACCCCAGCTTCACTTACAACTCTGCACCTGCCGATGTCTACTACCCCGCAGTGGTGGCGCTGGGCAACGGCTCGGCAGTGGTGAGTGCCAGCATCTCCTCCCTGGGAGGAAACCTCGACCCCTCGGGGGGATATTTTTCAGTCTCCCCCACCTCTTCGGGGACACTAGCAGCGTCGTCCTTCACGGTTACCCAAAGTGCCACTGGCGCCCTGCAGTGCGGGGTAATTGCGCAGAACGCCTGCCCCATGGCCCGCTTTGGCGACTTTTCTGGAATTTCGCTGGATCCCACGACGCAAACTCTCTATACCGCCTCCGAATACACTGTTCAAGCGGCCGATCCCAACTGGGCCACCGAGTTGGCAACCTTGGTGCCGACCGCTCCCAATGCGGTGTCGCTCGATGGCGGCCTCAATGAGACCCCGGTGAACCCCGAAGCTGGAGCGAGCGTCTCGGTTGCGATAGCGCCCCAAGCGATACCCACGATCGCCAGCGGAGCCGAAGCGGCCGAGGCTTTCGAACTTGAGGTGACGATAAGCCCTCCATCGGTGAGTGCAACGCTAAGTTTGGCGGGTTCATCCTGCGCACTCGCCTCAACTGGGGTCTATCTCTGTGGACTTAGCCTCAGCCAGGCCCAGCAAGGCACCAGCGCCACGCTAAGCGTCGCTCCCCTCGCGGGCATCACCGCCACTCTCAGCGCTGCGATAGTTGCGGGTAGCTTCGCCTTTGCACTCCCAGGTCGTCCGAACCAACAACTGCTGCTCAGAAGCGGCAACGGCGTTCCGCCCAACCGGTACTGGCTAGTGGCTGCAGACGGCGGGATCTTCACCTTCGGGGATGCGGGATTCTACGGCTCCACCGGGGCGATCACCTTGAACAAGCCCATCGTGGGGATGGCCGCCACTCCCGATGGCAAAGGCTACTGGCTGGTGGCCGCAGACGGCGGGATCTTCACCTTCGGGGATGCGGGATTCTACGGCTCCACCGGGGCGATCACCTTGAACAA
>JAKASN010000540.1 GCA_021819025.1 Actinomycetes bacterium
TAGCCAGCAATGAACACCAAGCGGTCAACCATTGTTTGCGAGTCTATAGAGTGCTAGCGCGACGTCAAAAGAAGGGCGTTGTCTGATGACAGCTAATTCAATATTAGAGAGCGATGGCCGCAGCTATGCCAACCTCTTGTCCCTCACAATTGTCGAAGTCTATACCGGCGAACAAATCGAGGCTTTACGCGATCAACTTTCGAACGCGTCCTGGATAGATCTTGATGATATTGACCGGTTGACAATTGGCGCCGACAACGTCTGGTCGGGCTACATGCGTATGGCACTGTCAATAGATTTGTCTGCTCCAGCGTCACGTCACTTCGGACGCTCAGAGCACCTCGCCGATGCATTTCCCCCATTCGTGGAGCACCTCTATCTTGATATCTATCCTCTTGGCTCGTTTATCGTTGCGTGCATATATACATTCTGCTTGCGTGGAGATGAAGGACGTGAGATCGACCGCAGACTTCGCCACGAAATAGAATCCTTACGCCTCGCAGGGGGCACAAAGGAACAAGGACCGCGTGCGGATTTTGCGGCCGAAAGAGCGCGCGTGCGTAATTTCAGGAGCCAACAGACCGAGCACTGTCTCCAGTGGATTAGGACTAATGTGCCTGGCGACCTGTGTAACTCAGGCAGTGGTCTGGGAGGTCCGCCTAGTTGGGCGCTCATTGAACTTCGATTGGAGGACGCAGATCCCGAGAGGGAGCTGTACTCAAAACTCCTTGGTCTTGATCTTCCATTGAATATAAGACCCATAACTCGGCTACCTTTTATTCGGGTCATTGTGTCATGGGACGATGCTAATGAAAGCGGCTTTCTTGCCATCGCAGATCCTGGCGATCAGCGCGCAGCCTCCTGGATAGCGGACTCCCGTCATGGTATTCATGACTTCCATGGTGAGTTGGACGACGTTGCTCTCAGGGCTGGCATTTCAGCGTTGCTGAAACATCTAAGGGTTCGACTGCTTTCCGCGAAGGTCGAGCTTTCTCGCTTCAGTTTCAAGACCCCATTAGGGTCCGACTTGTTTGCCGTTCGGAATAACGCCCTGGAACTAAGCAAGGATCTATACGAAGTCTGTGCAGATCTTCGCCTCCTCCTCAATCGTCCAGGCATTATCTTGGGGAATAAGAAGAAGAGAAGCAACCCCTCAGCGGCGAATTCTGAGGGCCCATCGGCCGAAGTCGAAGCCTGGCTTGCGCGTCAGTACGAAGAGATTACTAATCTCCTGAGCGACGAAGTGTCAGTCCGAGAAATAACTCAGTCGATCAGCACCTCCATCATCGAGACACGTGGTCTTGATTTACAAGATAACATTTCGAATCTAACCAGCAAGCTCCATCGATTAACTAAGTGGATATTGGTCCTCACCATCGTCGCAGCTGGAATAGGTCTCCCTTCGTTATTGCTTAATCTGCTACAATTTTTGCGTGTATCACCCTAGGTCCAACGAATACACGCCAACCTCTGTATTTTTGCTCATTGATGGAGGCTCAAACCTAGCAATGTCGAGGTATCAGGGCGCATGAGCACCCTTTCCCACTCGTTCCGGATCTTCGGCCAGCAGGCTATCGCAAAATTCCAACGCCGCCGCCAGGTTGGGCTCGCGTAAATTCCTGACTTCCGCGATTAGGTGACCAAACCGAAGCGCTGAATCAGTCGATGTGGAGATTGGATTGGGTCTTGAGGAATTGCGACGTCCGAGTTACACAATCGCTGATGAAGATGAGTTTTGTTCGTCCGGCGGGTTTTCCACAGTTATTGCGAGGGAAGCTACCGTCTTGGTCAAATTATCCATGAAGCGATAGATCTGGTCTTTATCGAGCGAATTATTGAAGTGGCGATTGAGAAATTGCGCGGTGCGGCGCTTGGAGACCGGATAGAGAATCCTCGCAATTACCAATTGGCGACCGAGTGCGATCGAGATACCTTCCTCGCTGATTCCGAGCCGATCAAACAGATGGCCAAGAACTAACTCTGCACCGTAGTGGTACTCACCGACGGTTCTAAGGCCGCTGACGCCGGTATCTAAGGGAAAAGCCAGCAATAGCTGGTTAGGGGTGCCGAAGCTCCGACGGCGTCTTTTGCGCTTCTCTGAGCAGTACCGCCAAATCCAGTTCGTCCTTGGCGGTGCCGATGTGGCGGACGAGATTTTTCTTCCATCCCCCCTCGACCCGAACCTTTTCCATGATCCGCACCCGAGTCGTTCCCTGGACCTCCCAGCTATCAGGAGACCGCCTCGCTTGATATGGCAAAATTGAACCAACGACTGGTTTCAACGACCATAAAGCAGAGATTGGTTTTCAATGACTATAAATAACATCATCATTTACTGTCAACGGACATGAAAAAATGCATGAATATGGCCATGTGAACTGCATGAAAATGGCCACGAAAAATGCATACGGGATAACCGCGTAGCGCGGTCTGATCTCGGATCCTCGTGATCCGAGATCGAGGCTGCCAGAGCGGTTTGGCTATCACTTTCAGGAAAGAGAAAGGCAAAGGC
>JAKASN010000541.1 GCA_021819025.1 Actinomycetes bacterium
TTCCGATCTCGCTCTTTTGATAGGACTTGGACTTATTGTGGGGTCGCCGGATTGGCCCCGAGCTGCAATCGCAGCCACCTCGACACAAGATCCCGGCGGGTCCATCCTGGCCTTTACACAGGAACTCGACGGCACTTCATCCTCATGGTCCAATGTCAGGGAGCCAGGCATGGGAACGCCTAATCAAGTCTTTGTAATTGGTCCGTTACGGGACTACTCCCCTCTACTGGGCGGCCAAGTCCGCCAGGCATTGCAAACTTTCGTAGCGGCCACGTCTACGCAACAGCATGTTTGGGCCGCTAATTACCATAAGGCGCTCGGGATGATCACTCCGATGTCCAACGGCGGCGCTATGGCGATGACTCCAAGTCCGGATTTCTCAAAGGTCGGGATGTTAACCGGGAATTTTGGACCTGTACCGACCTTGGTACAAGCCGACCTTACCTTGGCCGAGCATGGATATCTGGAACAGTATTTGGTAGGGTTAGAGCCTGGTCACTCCCTGTATTTGCCTACGATTTGGCTTTATGATCAACCGGCGATGCTAAATGCCGCGATCAAAAACGGCCTCACTGACGACCAGTGGGGAATGGTCAAGGAGCGCGGTTTCCCGGTGGGGCCCTGGTACCTCATTATCCCGGCAATTATTCACGTCAAGCTGCCTGGTGGATCCAACGGAACTGGGTTTGTGTTATGGAACCTGCTTGTGGCGCTGCTCTTCATCGTGGCGCTGCCCTTGGTCCCGGGATTGAGAGACCTGCCTAAACGATTGAAGCTGTATCGCTTTATGTACCGCTGCCCGACCCGGGGCGAGGAGATCGTCAGTTTCCAAACCGAAGGTGACGTTGACATCAAGGGGAATGAGGTGGGCCATGAAGCGACGACCAACCGGTGAGATGGGACTATTTCTGCTGGCTTCCACTGCAGGCATTTATGGTTTCGGGCAGGCCTTTCATGGAAGTGTTCTTTGGCTCGTGATAGCCGCTGTGGCGCTAGTCATTTTATCCAAACAAATGGGCAGAGTCCAAGATCAGTGGCCACGGCGCGATAAGGCATCCAGGGCCCCAATTCCCAGGAGGGATAACCGATGAAACTAGTCCACATAGATGCCATTTCGGCTGTTCTGGGGATTGCCATTTTGGCCGGTGTCATATGGCTGCTTCTGGCGACTCTGAATCCAGCTCGTTGAGCCGGATGAAGCCGAACATCGGTAAGTACGCAAGTAAGTGTCGATGCGTAGAGGTGGGGGGATGACTTTTATCCGCCATAGCGATTGTCGCCGCTTTATCTCCGGCGAACATTGTGGTTGCGTTGTTTGAGTTGCAAATTCGCAATAGTAAGGCACCGTATGCGGGAGTGGCGATCATTGCGCTGTGCCCGCGACACTACCCGGGAGGTTCGCTTTGCTTGCTGGGAACTGGAGGTATGCCGCTGGGGCGGTTTCAAACGGCATAGACTGAGGATTCGATCTTGCGTCGACGCGTCTTTTCGTGAAGCCGTCTCGTGGCTTCGGGCGCCAATTCGAGCGGGTCTGGATAGCTAACGAGATCCGGGAGGATCTATACCCCGGTAAGTGAGATCGCAGACTGCCACCTCTTGGGCCAATATTTTCTGATATTAAATTCTGTCCACTGGCCACTGCGTCGTGGTTCGGCCCATCCAGCTTGGCGGCACTGCCGTTCAAGAAGGAGTAGCTTTTGTGACCGTCACGACGATTAGAACCCTCGAGAGTTTGCGCCTGCATCTGCAGGGGGCGTCCAGCTTGAACATTCCACGATCCCGCCGTACTTCTGCGCGCTCTATTCGATCAAAGAAAAAAGCAACGCCGAGAGCGCTAGCCGGGCATTCCGCACATGAACTGGTGATCCTTCCAACTCATGACCTGTCACCCCTCAGCAGGGCCGTCGGGGATCGACGCCAAGCAGTTCGAGGATTCGGGCTTGCAGCGGTGGAGGTCTCGGGATCAATGCTGGTGTAGTTGATGTTGCGGGCATGATACGCAGCCGGGAGATCGCGCTGAAGATGAGTCGCCCGGTGGGCTTGGCTGGCTGTCCTGCCCACAGTCCCGCGAGTTTGACCTCTGGACTTATAGCGAGGCGCACCGCCCGTTCTACGAGACTGAAGATGAGCAATGCCAGGCAAATGACGCTGATGAGAGCTTCGATGCGGCGATTGGACAGTACCGTCAACTACACCCAATCGGAGCGTTGAGCAACAACGAATCCGGGTAACCCACATCTTCCATCCGCTAGTTGGGCTCGAGTTCGATCTCGTGGTCCGTAGGCACAGCTGGGGTGAGGACCGGGTGTACTTCTTCGACGATGGCGGCCAGTTGAAGAGTCTGCCTGCAGGTTGGACGGACATAGACCCGCCCGATCACTTCGTCGTGGTAGCGGCGGGACGCTCGGCGTTTCGCATCGAGGACCTGCTTCGCCTCGCCACGCTGCTGGAGGGATTGCATTCCCAGAGTGACGAGGAGGTGTAAAGTGAACTTTGTCGTATATTT
>JAKASN010000542.1 GCA_021819025.1 Actinomycetes bacterium
ACCTGGTCGGAGCGGACATCGTGGAAGTATCGCCGGCTTACGATCATTCCGAGATTACCGCCATCGCAGCCGCGCACCTCGGCTACGAACTTATCTCTATTATGGCCCTCGCCGAGAAGAATTCTCCCCGGGAATGGTCCCCATAACGGCGTCAGCGTCGCTTGTGGCCACCGAGAGACTTGAGGTGTTGCTCGGAGGTGCAAATTGCACCAGGGTTACAAGGGCTCGCGGAGGTGAAATAAAGCTATGCCCTCCGCTCTCACCGTACCTGTCCGGGAAGAAGGCGCCCACTTTTGCTATCGCCGCCGTCGGTGGCAAATACCCCGAGGAAATCGAGCTCGATTAGCTATTCAGAAGAGGCGGCGCTTTGCCCGAGCAGCTGCTTGGCATCTTCAATGGTCATGTCCTGAGAAGGAACGATCAAATCCGAGGTGACGATTTCGCTGTCGCCGAGCTTGGTACCTGAGGTGGAAATGAGGTTGGCGAGTTGAGCGGTGCAGGTGGCAAAGCTCTTGGCGTCGTTATGAGCTATCGCGGTGTCCATCGCGGTATCTAGGGCATCCAAGGCGGGCTTGATGGAGGTAGGAACGCGATAAAGCGCGTCACCCGCGATTCGAATCACCATGGTTTCGCCATTGGGCTTGGGTGCTTCGATCTGCACGGTCGGAGCAGGTGCGGCCATCCCGCCTCCTCCGTTGCCCGGCACCGCGGTTCCCGAGGTGAGGCCAAGTTCCGCCCGCATCGCTTCGAGCTGACTGTCTACTGATGTGGTGGAGGTGCCAGAGCGGAGTTGGGCTTCAATGTCATCGCTCGGGCCGCCGATGGTAAGTGAATCCAAGACCCCAGAATCCGATAGCTCCCCAACCGCGGCTGCCCGGGCCTGCAGTTGGGTGATCTTGTCCTGAGCACGATCCATCATCACATTGACATCGGTCATGTGCTCGGAAAGGCCAGAGAGATTTTCCACCGCTTCGCTGGAGGCTTTGGCGGCGGTGTATTGAGCTTTCATGGTCTCGCGCTGAGTGCGGAAGACCTCCAGCTTTGCCTGGAGCTTGCGTCCAGTGTCCTCAAGGGCCTCTTCTTGAGTGCGCAACTGGTCGATTTGTGGCCCAAGCGCGTCGATCTGACCTTGCACGACTTGGGCACGTCCTAGTGCGGTCTTGGCGAGGTCCTCTTGTCCCTGCTGGAGCGCCTGGCGCGCCTGGCCTTGGAGTTTTTCGTTTTGGCTCACCAATTGCGCTTTTTGCGCTTCGAGGCGTTTTTGCGAAGTCAGCACGTCGGCAATTGATCGCCGCACTTGCTGGAGGTTCTCCATCATTTTGGAGTAGGAGAGGTCAAGAGCTTGGGTGGGGTCTTCTACCTTGTCCAGTGCGGCATTGGCTTTTTGCTGGAAGACCTGGGAGAGCCTTTTGAAGACGCTCATTATCGTTACATCCCTTCGCGGCGGTGAAGCTTCACTCTTTATATCACTGTAGTGTTTCTACCCTGGATTTATCCATTCAGGAAAAAGTTATGCCGCTCCTGGTGCCCTTCGGCATGCGGCAACCCCGGCTCAGGCGCCCCTGCGACAAGCGAGATGACACGCTTTTAGCTGGGCGATGGAGGAGTTCCGCTCAGCAAGGCAAAGCTTGGCTATCATGGAGGGATGGAACTGACCGCGCAAGACAAGTCGCGTGGCTATCCGTGCCCTCCCTGGCCGATACTGCGAGCGAACCATAAGAGATGACGACATTTTCCATTGTTTCGGATCGCCGTAGAGTCGCCAAGGAGAGTCTCCTCCATTTTGACTACTCCCTCACCATCGCCACGGTGTTGGTGGCGATGCTGGGCGTCTTGATGGTTTACACCGCTACCAGGGAGAAGCTTATTTCGGCGGGATTGAGCCCCAAGTACTATCTCGAGCGTCAGGGGATCTGGGTGCTCTTGGGCATTGTGGTGATGCTCGTGACGGTTTGGATCGACTACCGGCATATCAAGACTCTGGGATACGTCGTCTACGGCGGAGTGGTCATGGGGCTTCTCGGGGTTTTGACTCCGGTGGGAAAGCGCGCGCTTGGGGCGCAACGATGGTTTCAGCTTGGCCCACTGCAGTTGCAGCCGTCAGAATTCGCCTCTCTTGCCATCATTATCGCGGTGGCCATCTACCTTTCCCGAGAGTCGGGCCCTCTCCCGCTGAAACGCCTTCTCGGGGTCCTGGTACTTGCTGGCGTTCCCATGCTCTTAGTGGTCAAGCAGCCCGATATCGGGACCGCGATCATCCTCGGGGTGGTGTTGATGGCGCAGTTGGTGATGGCGCGCATCCGCATGCTGCACCTGGTGGGGTTGATTTTGGCCGGTGCCATCGGCATTTATGTGGTAATCCATCTTGGAATCTTGCAAAGCTACCAACTTAAGCGGCTCACGGCATTTGTCAATCCCGCGGGTACTTACTCGAGCACCGGTTACAACCTGGCGCAATCCAAGATCGCAATCGGTGCCGGCGGGGTCTTTGGCAAGGGCAGAT
>JAKASN010000543.1 GCA_021819025.1 Actinomycetes bacterium
GAATGATGGAAGTGCGGATCGCCCGAAGCAGCCATCTGCTCCTCATAGATCGCCTCGGCGGGATAGACGAAATTGTCCATGAAGGCCAAGAGGCGGGCCTGCAAGGCCTTCGCCGTGGGACTAAGTTCAAAATCCATTGCATCACTCGTTCGGGTCGAGACGTTCAGTACTCTTGGAAGCTTACAACCGTGGCGAGGGCACTTCCCAACTGAAAATGACTACCCTTTGGAATCGCTCAAGATAATTTCTCTCGGACGAACTGCGAGGCCCACAAGCGCGCAGTTGACTCTCCACCTCGATGGAGAGGCGATCCGCATGATGCCAGACGAGAAGAGCTGGCGATGCTTAACCTGGATGCGACTTTGACCACACTGTTTCAAGGGCACTCGCCAACGTCTCGGTGTCCTGGGCACCCGCAACCCCAAACTTATTGTCAAAGAGGAAAAACGGCACGCCAGTCACTCCAAGTTGCTGCGCAAGCGCCTCATCGCCGCGAACCTCCTCGGCGAAATCGTCCGAGGCCAAGACAGCTAGCGCTCCCTCGCCAGCAAGGCCGACTTGAGTCGCCATCTCGCCAAGCTCATCAGCCCGGGAGATATGGACGCCTTCGGCAAAGTAACCCCTCATGATGCGCCTTGCCAGTTCCTTGCCAAGTCCACGAGTGTGGGCGAATTGAATGAGGCGATGGGCGGCGAAACTTCCCGAAGGTACCACGGTATCAAAGTGGTAGTCGAGATCCACCTCGGCCCCTAAGTCCGCGATCATCGCGCCTTGCCGGCGCGCTTGGGTGATGGGAATCCCATATTTCTTGGAAATGAGCTCATCGAGAGACAGGTCGCTCTCACCCTTTGAACTGGGATCGAGCTCGAAGCTCCGAAACCGCAGTGTCACCTCACCACGATGCTCGAAGCGCTCCAGTGCCAGCTCCAGACGTCGCTCGCCGAGGTAGCACCACGGGCATACCACATCGGCAAAAATGTCGATCTCCATGTGGGGACTCCCTCGCCACTATCGAAGCCTTGGACCATGGCAATTTAGCTCCTGCCTTGGAGACTAATCGAGCCCAAGATTCAACCGCCGCGTTGTTGCATCAGGACCGAGATCCCCTTCTCCGACTGCGAGGAGTCAACCAAACCACCCTCGCTGGCTGAGCACCTGTCCACCTCCGCCTCCCGAAATATGGAGAACTCCCGGCCGAACTCACTCGGACCAGCCTCCTCGACCGCGATACAAGCCGTTCAATCCGTCTTTTCGCACTCCCTGCTGGTTACCCAGCACGCTCCGGGTGGCAGCCCCCGCCGAGGCGACCCTGCATTAACGCGCCCAAGGGTCCCCAGAAATCCCTGCGCAACAGCGCTATTCTTCGCGGATCCCCTCGGGGTCTGGGATCTTCCCCCTTGTAGCGAGAAGCTCCAAACAAGCTCCTGAAATGCGTTTCATCGCTTTAGTCGGTCCCATCCCGCTCAAGTCAAGTGCTCCGTCGTCCCAACCAAGAAGCCCATCGGGGCGAAGGGACCCTGGCCACCTTAGGGCCGATCAAGCTCGAAACCAAGCCTGCAGCATCTCCCCCGGCGGGCGAAAAGCCCACTCGCGGAGTCACCCGTCGCTAGCCGACGCCGCCTCTCAGGCAAGCCCTCTTGATCCCGGCCAACTCGGACCCAAGCCTAAGGATCCGCTCCGCACTCCTTGTAAGGGATATCTTTGGACCCGCCCACCAGAGACTCATCCTACGCTACGGAGGACTCGAGATGGCCTCGGCAACCTCGTTATAGATCGCTCCGAGCCCCTCGCGAAAGATCCCCCGCTCGTGGTCCACCCCAAGAGATGAAGCGAGCTCGCTTACACGAAGGAAATCTCGCCGCGACGGACTCCCCCGATAGGGGCGCTCGCGAAAACTAACTTGTGCAGCCCAATAGTCATGAACCGACTCGCGCCGATCGCGAGCCGGTGAGAGATCCCACCCGTGATCCTTGGTTGCGACGGGAAACTGCGCGCCGGGGTTTTTTAGGAGGTTCTCGAGGGAGCGTTGCGAACCCCGCAGCTCGACCACGCGTTGGCATATCTCGCGATAGTCGATGTTGAAGATGGCAAAGATCCTCCTTGGCTCAATCATCACGCTTCGGCGGAGACGCTCCATCGCGGTGACAACATGAGTACACGCCAAGGAAGCGCCACAGCGTTCGCAGCTCACTTCGGCGTAGTGCTCAATAGAAGCTCTAACATCAACTGCGCCGGTGGAAAAAGTCGCCAAGAGCGATGGCGGTTCCCCCGAGACGAGAGCTAGGTAGGCTCTGGCGCTACTGGCGATGATGCCAGAAAGCTCGTCGGCGAAGCCAGCCAGCGAGGGCAATAGTGCCAACACGACTTCAACGCCTCCTCGACCCACAGAAAATTGCAGCCCCAACATTCCATTGGGAGTGACCTTGCTTCCGGTGGGAAGGATCACCCGGCTGCTGTGAGGCGTTTGGGCGCCGAGGTGGGCTGCCTCGACAACGCTGCGCG
>JAKASN010000007.1 GCA_021819025.1 Actinomycetes bacterium
CCCGCGTCCGCGCTCCTCTCCGCAAACCACCACCCCGAGAGGTCCGTCACTGGACATCAAAGGGATCGCGGCGAGGCAAGCCAGCCCGAGTGATCCAGCGATTCCCTCGGGTCGCATTTCGGGTTGTGTGGCGAGTTCGGCCAAGAAGAAGGGGCCGGCGTCAATTGACTCGACGGTGTTTTTCCAAATCACTGACTCAGAGACCAGCTCGCCGGTAAGTTTCGCTCGCAGAGCGTCGATCTGTGCCGATGGCGCTCCCACCGCGGCGATCTCGCTGATGCGCTCGGCCCGATCGACCAAAAGAGTACAGGCGACATCCACTCCGAGGACTTGGCGGGTGGTGACAGCTACGGCTTTTGCCGCTGCGAGAATCGAGGTGGAGTGAACTCCGGCGCGGAAAAGGTCGCCGAGGGCGGCGACGATTTCCATGCGCTCCTCGCGAATAGAAATCCGCTGGTTCCTCTCGATTACTCTGCCAAGTTGGGTCGCAGCCGCGGATGCAAGTCGGATGTGAATAGGCCCGAAGGTGCGCGGTTGGGCGGCGTCTAGGAGGAGAACCCCGAGGATCTCCTGCTCGATGCCGGAGTGAATCGGCACCGCCATCGCGGCGTTGGTGCAAAATTGTGTCGACCACCATCCCGCTATCAATGGGGAAGAGGCATCTTCGGCCACCATCGGCGAACCCGATCTCAGTACCGCCTCTACTAGTGCCAGGGGTTCTTGGGGATGGCGAAACTTTTCCCACGCCTCGCTGTCGGTGCTGCCGTCGCTGAGCCTCGACATCTTTGGTACGAGGACTTCGCCTTCGACGAGAAAGACGCTGGCTCGGCGCACCGAGAGTAGGTGAGCGAGGCCCTGGCACGCGCGAGCGAGAATCGGCCCGAGACGTTCGTGGGTGCTCAACTCCGCGAGATCGAGAAACAATTCCGCTTGTGCCTGGGCACGATCGGCGCGAAACCACACCAGTGCAGCCGCCGCAGCCGTCAAGAGAGAGGGCATTTTGGCGTCGGGTTGCTCGGCGACAGCTGCGGCGGGTTCCACGGTAATTACCCCGACCATTCGGCCTCCGAGCACCAAGGGTGCGCACCATAGCGAATCAATATTGAAGTCGGCGAACAACTCCGCGAGGCGACCCGTGGCGTGGTCGGCCGACATTCGCGTGCTTTGATGGTGGCTGAGCGCATCGCAGAGCGGCTTGAGCTCCGCGAGAGGGGTGTCGATCCAACGCGGGCCGATCTGGGCGGAGGTCGAGGTCGGTTCGGAGATTGAGGTGTCGGTGTATGGGGTAAGGGTATCGTTGGCGGCGTTGTAGTGCCAGATACTGATTCTGGAAGCCTTGAGGTGCTCTTTTATGGCGTTACAGGCGAGAGAGAGCTCGCGCACTCGGTCTTCGATAACTTCAGAATCTTCCCGGGGCACCGAAGTGCTCGCACCGCGTTCCATGACAAGTGAATCGGTCTCTTGGGGGCAGAACTTGAGCCGTCGCGCCTCCTCGGCCATTCCCGCGAAGCAGCTCATACTCGCGCATGCTCCGAAAACTTAGCTAGATCGGATTCGGCAATAGCGACGATCCCAACAAGCTCGCGAGCCCAGCAGGCATGGCGAGATCGCATTGCGAAAGAAGAGAAGGCCCGGGATTTGGAAGTGGCACGCATGAGCGCCCAAAGAGGCATGACTGCGGGTTGGTCGGGGGGAAATCTCAGGTGAAGCTGGCGAATGAAGAGATGTGCCACCAACTTGGGGCTGAGAATTGTGCGCCGGTCAAGACCAGGGGTAGCTATCGCGCTGTGCCACCCGGGGACGCTCTCTTGGCCAACGGGGTTTTGGTGAGACCCGATGCAAACCCCGGCTGCCTGCGCACAACGCCTCGATAGCTATCCCACCGGCAAGTGCTTGGCACGTCCGTGGTGCCAGGCTCTCGCGTTTTGAGAATTGGCGACGGTGGCGTGTGATTTATTACAGCTGCACCTGGAGGGAAAATTGCGCGCCAAGCCCAGGGCGGCTGAGGCGAACCCACATCTCGCCGAAGCTAAAGTCCCCGGAGGGGGTGTGCCCGGCGCCTCGGGAGTGGCGCCCGGCGGCGTGGTTGTGGTGTCGATGTGGACTTGTTCAGCCACGACTGCGTCTGGCGCGGCCAGAGCCGAGGTGACCGCTTTTGGTTGGGCCGCCTTGGAGCAGTTGTGCGTAGCAAGGCGAACCGAGGGTGCGCAGCGGCGCGTCACCCTGGCGCTTGGCCTGCGCGGAATCGAGTTTCGCTTGGCCCTGGGCCATCCCTTGTTGGGTTTTGGCTAGCCCAACCGCAGCCCGGGCCTGCCGCCCGATCGAAAAGTCCCATTTCCGACCTCTGGACGTCGGTGGGACGCCAGCGGCGGAGTGAGAACGTCAACGGTTACCGGGGAAGTGATTCGGTTCCTCGGGCTTGTCGCCGCCGCGGTTATCTGCTTTGTCTGCAGAAGACTCCAGCCCTCTGGAGGCGGATGCTCTGGACCGCTGCCCACACTGGAAAGTTCGTCAATGATCCGTTTGGATCACGAGTGCGAACTGTTGATCCCTGTCTCGCGGTGAGTCGCTTTGCTTGGGGCAGCCTCGAATCACTGACTCGCCAGAATTTCGAGGGAGCCATCACCTTGTGGCGACTTTCCGGTCTCACTTGGGCACGAGATGCACGATACTGCGAGAGGATTTGGAACCGCTGGCGCAGCATGGGTCCCGCAAAGTTGACTCGGGCGACTGGGAGCCGCGAAAATCGCGTCTCCAGCACAGGGAGAGCCAACAACCCTCGCACCCATGCAGATGATCCCGACGCTAAGGGCGCATTACTCGCCATTCGAGTCTGCATTAATCGTGCATCAGATGGCGATTTTCGGAGAAAATTGACGCACAATTAGTTAAACGTGTAGAGTTGGCGCGAGGAGGGGCTAATGCTGCTGAGGTTCGAAGTTTCCAACCATCGATCGATTCTCGAAGCGGTCGAGCTTTCGATGATCGCCGTCGACGAGGAAAGACTTTCGACGCGGGGCTTCGAATCGCTCGCCGAGCGTGTCTTGACCATCGCAGGAGTCTACGGGCCGAATGCATCTGGGAAGTCCAACGTCCTTGACGGCCTGGCGTGGCTATCTTCGGCTGTCGCGCAATCATTGCGCACCTGGAACGAATTCATCCCGCGCGAGCCGTTCAAGTTCGGCCTGGGACCGATGACGGGCTCCTCTTATGAGGCGGAAATGGTTATCCGGGGTGTGCGCTATGCCTATCGCTTGGAAGTCGACGACAGTGCCGTTATTTTTGAGGGCCTTTATAGCTATCCGCAACGGCGAAGGAGAGCGCTGTTTGAGCGAAGGGGGCTAGAGATCGATTTCCGGCGAGGTTTAAGCGCTCTTTCTGGGACGCGGGAGCTACTCACACCCACCACCTTGGCGCTTTCGGCGGCGATGAAATTCGGCGTGCCCGGGGTTGACGACTTCGGGCGGAGCCTTGCTGGAATCCGAGTCATCGGATTGGGGCATGGTTCTGGGTGGCGTAGGCATACCTCCGCTGCAGCCGTTGGTCCTTTCGCGACGGCGCGCCTTTTCGATGAACGCCGTTACTCGAATCAGGCGTTCCTCTTTGACGATCCGGCGTTCGCCACCTCGAGCGATCGTGATACTGCCCTGGCTTTGCTTCGATTCGCCGACCTTGGGATTGACGATGTTAAGATCGTTCAAGACGCTGAAGATGCCGTTGGCGCTTTAGCACTCGCGCGGCGGGAACCAGGGCGCCGGCTCAGGCTTGTGCATCATGCGGCGGGACAGGAGTTGCCCTTTGACTTTGCCGAGGAGTCGGATGGGACCCAGATGTGGTTTAATCTCATCGGGCCGACACTTGGGGCGTTGCGCCGCGGGCGTGTTCTCCTGGTCGACGAGATTGACGCCAGCCTCCATCCGCGCCTCTCGGCTCGCCTCTTGGAACTTTTCCAAGATCCTGAGACGAACCGCAATGGGGCCCAACTCATCTTTACCACTCATGACACCAGCTTGCTCAATCACCTTAACCGTGACGAGGTGTGGTTGACAGAGAAGTCAGGCAGTGGCGCGACGACCTTGACTGCGTTGGCCGAATATGGCGGTGAAAAGGTGCGGCGCTCTCTCAACTTAGAGAAGGCCTATCTTCAGGGGAGATTTGGTGCGGTTCCTGAACTTGATCAGCATATCCTGCGTCGCGCCTTGGGTTTGGCGCCGGGCGACGAGTAATGCCTAGCGATCGCCGTATCACCAGATCGAGGTCGCTGAGACGCAAGGTTGCAACGCGTGATGTGAAAAAGACGCTACTGGTCTTTTGTGAAGGGGAGAAGACCGAGCCGGAGTACCTCAGGGCGTTAAGTCGCAAATCGTCCGTACGCGACCTAGCATGCGTTGATATCCGATTTGAATCCGGACCCGGAGGTTCTGTTCCCCAGACCCTGGTGTCCAAGGCTGTAGAAGCCCGTGATAGGGCCGTGGACGAAGCGGATGAGATCGACGAGTTCTGGTGCGTTTTTGACGTCGAGTGGCCAAGGAACCACCCCAATCTCAAGAGCGTCATCCAACAAGCACGCGATAACCACATCAAGCTCGCGGTATCGAATCCATGTTTTGAACTTTGGCTGATTCTTCATTTTCAAGATCAAGCTGCGTGGTTGGATACTGCCGATGCGCTGGTGGTTCGCAGAGACCTCGATGGGTCCAAAGGCAAGGGTATCGCCGTCGCAAAGTATATGCCCCATAGTGGTGAGGCAGCGCGGCGCGCTGCGGAACTCGACAAGCTTCACGAGAGGAACGGAACTTGCTTCCCCGACAACAACCCATCATCGGGGATGTACCGACTGATTCGCTCGGTTGAAGCGTTGGAATCCTGAGGCCGCCAAATCTTTCGGGCTCGGAACTTGACGAGCTGACTGGTCGCAAAGAGCCGCCCGATAACCCTGAAAACTCGGAGCTAGCGGCACTGGCTGCGGTCGACTTGGTCGCTCGACGGGTGAGGCCCGTTGCGAGGTGCCTTAATGGGTGCGGTGGCCTCTAATCTTGTCTTGCGGTTCCGAGCGTCGAAGGTATTGGCAAGCATCGCCATTGGTCTCGAAATTGCCGTGATGACTCCAGCCAGAGCCCCGGGTCTCTCGTTCCGGGTCCAAATAACGAAGTCCCCTGCTAACGAAGATTTGCGCCGCACCAACTACCAGTTGCCGTCGTGCCAGCAGCGACAAATTTTAACTCTGATAACCGATGGAGACTGATGGATATAGCTCTCCAAGAAGTGCGGGTCCATTCACATGTCGCCGAGGGTGAAGTCTCCTGGAGTCGGAGTGCCCGGCGCCTGCGGTGTGGCTCCGGGGGGCGCGGTCGCGGTGTCGATGGGGCCCTGTTCCCCAACGAATGCGTCGAGCGCCGCCAGAGCCGAGGTGACCGCATCGGCGGAGCCGCCTTGGCGAAGTTGAGCGTAGTAAGCGGAACCGAGGGTGCGCAGCAGCGCGTCACCCTGGCGCTTGGCTTGTGCGGAATCGAGTTTTGCTTGGCCCTGGGCCATCCCTTGTTGGGCTTTGGCTACCGCAACCTCGGCCTGGGCCTTGGCTCTGTCGAGAAATCCCATCACTTCCTCCTTGGTATGGTGTATTGCTATTTCTTGCCGGTGTCATCTTCTCCGGCCGGGCGCGCCCTCTTGCCGATTCGAAGCAACATATACCGGCTCGCTTGGGGACTGCTGGGCTCCAATGCAACTGCTTGGCTTGGCGAGGGGGGGATACCGCCGACCTTCGCAGCGCAGCGGTTTTTACAGAATCCCTCCCAACGGGCCCCGCTTCTCCTCACCAGATCCCGGGAGATAGGGATGCAGAGAGCGCGCCAATGCTTCAAGAGTAACAGATTGGATCAAGACCCGGCCGTCGCCTTCGAGGGTGGCGAGGTTGATGCCCTCGGCGCCGAAGGCCGCAGTCATCATGGTCTGCGCGTTTAGTCCTCCGACGCGCTCGATGCCATAGGAGAGACTGTCCTCGAATGCCACTACGCATCCGGTATGTACTTGAATCTTTCCTCCATACTTGGCAGGGTTCAACTCGGTAAGGCTCCCAGCTGCGGCTATGAGTAGGGTACCGACACCGCTGAAGTGCTCAAGTACGAAGCCCTCGCCGCCGCGCAGCCCGGCGCGCAAACCAGTGAAAGCAATATCGAAGTCGACGCTCGATTCAGCCGCCACAAAGGTGGCTTTCTCGGTGAGCCAGCCGCGGGTTCCATCGAGCTCGATGGCGCGTAGTTCGCCGGGTATTACCCCAGCGAAGGCGACGAGGCCGCTTCCGCCGGTGGGGGTGAAATACTGGAAGGCGAGGCTCTCACCCGCGAGCGCCCGCTTGGTCACGTCTAGGGCTTTCTGGAGCAGTCCCGCTGCGGCAGGCGCTGCCCCAGCTTGGTTGCCTATCGGACGAGTCAATCGCGTTTCGAGGCCAACGTTTATCGTCTTCCAGAGAAACCTTCCTGGCTCGCCATAGACGGTCTGGCCTTGCTGCAACTGGCAGATTGCCGTCTGTACCGTGGTGCCGACGAGTTTGTGTGTGATCATGAGAGCCTCCTCGGCCGGTGTGAAGCTGCTAACTGCTACTGCGGCCGGGCCACCACAAGACGATGCGCCAAGAGTTGGGGCAGCATATCGCATTTGCCAAGCGAGCCTCGGGCGTATCTGCCACGAGGATCGCTCGCGCGGTTGAGTGGATCGCTGCCGCAAGACGCGACTGGCACGGCTTCTTCATCAGAGTCCGCTGTTTCGCTAGCTCGAGTAGTGCAAATGGCGCTTACCCAGTGTTCCATAGCTGCGAGGTTAGATTGCGATCGGAGATCCTTACAGCGGGTATTCACCCTATTTTTTAGCTTCATCGGGCCGGGTGACTTTTCTTTGGCGGCGTTGCACGGTAGATGCCAGCTCGTGGTGATCTGTCCAAGCGAGTAGCCAAAAGGAGCCCCCGGTGGCGATATTGGTTCCAAGCTGTCACGGCTCGAGGAGATTTAATTGGATTTTCGGCGAAGGCGATAACACTAATCGTTGAGGGTCCTCAAATGACAAGCGGAGCGGCTTGAAGAAATCTTCGCAGCTCCTCCCCTAGGTGGTACTTGGTCGCCACTGCTGGGATTGGCGAGCCCTTGGCGAGACTGAGTACTTCGATTCCAACCGCGTTTCCGTGGTGATCGAGCTTTACAAAGCAGTTGTCACCATTTGATTCGGTCCGTGAAATTCACGTGTCCGAAAGCCTCAAGGAGGCGCTTTCAGTGTCGGCACTGTTATGGTAGCTTTGCACACCACACTCCTCATTACTATGAGCGTCGAACCACGATTCATCGTGGAGGGTGGATTACAATGTTTGGGCCTTCGAGCATTTGTAGCGTGGCCTGAAACTCTCACGGAGCCATTATCGTCGACCTGACCTGCGGATCTCGGCTGCGGAGTGCCGCGGCGAGTTTCAACTCGGAGATGTTGCGCTTGAGCACCCTCTCCATTGCTAAGATATGCGGCCATCTGCGCTTTGCAGAAATTATTGTTTCAGCTTGAAGGGATATTGGCGCGGCTGCCAAACGGGCATCGAGGTGCGAAGCTGCCAGATCCCTTCGGATGGGTGGCATGGACTTTCGGGCTGACTGCGCCGAGCGGCACGACTTGGTTCCCGGAAATCTTTTCCATCGAGTCGGTTTCGGCGTTCCGCTATGGAGAATGTTCGCTTTTGAAGCTGCCCCGCCACCCTATTCTGCCTTGTCATGGGAAAAGCGAGGCTTTGCCTGGCGGCGGAGTGGACTTGAAGAGTGGGAAATCCATCGGAGCCAGCGAAGGGCAGATCGATAATGGTGAATCCGGAAATTGGTGCGAATGTCAATGCTGGGGGGATCGCAACCAACTATCACGAGCGAGGAAGTGGCGAAGATCTTCTTCTCATCCACGGCTCTGGTCCGGGGGTAACCGCTTGGGCGAACTGGCGTGCCAATATTGATGCTCTGGGTGCGGACTTTCATGTCATCGCGCCCGACATCGTGGGTTTTGGCTATACCGAGCGCCCCAAGAAATTCGCCTATGGCAAAGAGACCTGGCTGGCGCACCTAACTGACTTTCTCGACGCGCTTGGTTTGGCTAGGGTGAGCATGGTGGGAAATTCCTTCGGCGGGGCGCTCGCCTTGGCAATGGCAACCTCTGCTCCCCAGAGAGTAAATAAGCTTGTCCTCATGGGCAGCGTGGGTTTGGACTTTGAGTTGACCGATGGGCTCGACCAGGTGTGGGGTTATCAGCCCTCGCTCGCCAACATGGAGAAGCTCCTCAAGCTCTTTAGCTTCAACCAAGACCTTCTCGGAGGTGACCTCGCAAGGCTGCGTTTTGAAGCAAGTACCCGCGAGGGGGTCCAGGAATCCTATTCCGTCATGTTCCCCGAGCCGCGCCAAGCCGCGATCACGGCACTCGCAACGACCGAGGAGCGAATCTCGTCGATTTCCCATCCGACACTGGTGATACACGGTCGCCAGGATCAAGTGATACCACTTTCGAACTCGCTCCGACTCTCAGAGCTCATCGCGAATTGCGAACTGCACGTCTTTGATCGCTGCGGCCACTGGACTCAAATAGAAAAACGCGAGCGCTTCAACACTCTGGTCCGCGACTTTCTCCTCGCCTAAGCCCTCCTGTGGGACCAGTGTCCCCATGAGGTTCGCTGGCGGAGCCCGCAAGTGGGTTGCGAGCCCCGCTTAGATCTGCTGGTCTAATCTGGCAAAGGTGGGCGTGGGGATTTCCGCTAAAGATCGCGAAATTGACCGCGCCACGGTGCGAACCGCGGATTCGAAGAGCTCCGGGTTGAGCTTATTGGTATTTCCCGTGATCGATAGGCCCGCTACCGCATAGTCGCCCCGCATGATAGGCGCTGCCACACAAGTTACGCCGACTCCAGACTCCTCGTGATCGAATGCAACCCCTCGCTGCTTGATCTTGAGCAACTCAAGCTTAAACGCCGCTGGGTCGACGATGGAACGCGAGGTTTTGGCGACCAGTGCCTGGCTAAGCAGCTCATCGACAATTTTTGAGTGTGAAAAGGCAAGTATGGCTTTGCCGACCCCGGTGCAGTTGGGAGGCATCCGTCCGCCAACCCGCGATGGCAGCTTGGGGCCGCGTGCACCCAGTATCGCCACGTAAAGGACCTCTGAACCATCGAGAATCGCAAGGTGAACGGTTTGGTGCGATGCTTCGCGGAGATCTTCCATATAAGAGAGGGCAATCTCACGCAAGGTTCGATGCAATGGCACCAGCTGGCCCAGCTCAAAGAGGCGCACACCCAGAGTCACCCGGTTGTCGCTTGTCCTAGTGAGGAGTTTTTCGTCTATCAGGTCATTGATAATTCGCGACGCTGTGGCTGGGGGGAGAGAGCTGCGCCTAGCGATCTCTCGCACGGATAGACTACGGTCACCCGGCCCGAAACAATCGAAGATTCTCCCGATCCTGCCAGTCATGGAACGATTGGAATCCACCCCTGCCTCATCCTTGCGCATCGCTTGCCGCCTTAGATCCTCCGGGGAACTCCTTCGAGCCAATACCGCCCCACAGCAGCGCCTCCACAATTGCAACTTCGCTCCCATCATTACTGTATCACTGAGTGAGACGCTCACTAGGCAAACTGCTCTCAATTGGGTAGCCTTGGCGAGACAGGTCGGGCAATGGTTATTCTGGGGGGTCAGCCATGCTTCAACAACTCTGCGACGAAAGCGTCGGTTTTGCGGGCGAGTCGGGTCACGCGAGCGGGGAACTTCGATCCGTGCTCGCATCAACGCAACTATTGGCTCTGTTTCGCGAATATGAAGAGCTTGGGGTTTCTCAGGCGGCACGTAAGCTAGGCGTGGCCAAGAGCACGGCACACCGGCTGCTCTCCACGCTTTGCGTCTCGGGACTTATCCAACGAGACTCCTCCACCTCGAGATATCGCCTTGGTCTGGTGGCATTGGAGCTTGGACTTGCAGCGCGCGAGCGCCAGCCGGTGGTTTCATGTGTGATGCCCTACCTTGAGCAGTTGCGGCGCCGTACCGGGCTTACCGTGCACTTCGCACTTCGGGACGGACTCGACATGGTCTACGTCGAAAGATTGCAGAGTCGTGCGTGTGAGCAACTCTTCGCTGGGGTCGCGCGACGCTTCCCAGTGCATGCCACCTCCTCGGGAAAGTGCATGGCGGCCTTTGACGACGATCTTGCCCGCGAGCGTATCGCTGCGGGACTGCGTAGCTTCACGCCCAAGACCCCCAAGGATCCACGCGATTTTGTAAGTTCACTCGGTCGGATTCGGGAAGCTGGATATGCGCTTTCGGTTGGAGAGACCGTGGATGGCCTGACCTCGATCGCAGCTCCGATACGAAATTATCAAGGCAAGCCGGTTGCGGCGGTTTCGGTGGTGGGGCTCACCAACAAGGTACTTCCCGAAGTCGAGCCTCTTTCCAACCTGGTTCGCTGTGTTGGACAGACACTACGGCGCTTCGTAAATTAATTTCAGTTCCGGTGCACGGAACGTCGCAGAGAACTTCGCTGCTGGTTCATCTAGCTTTACCGTAAAGAAATTAGAGTTTTTCGACTTCGAAGGGAAGCGGATGTCACCCTCTGCAATTGACGCCGCCGCGGCAAGGCTGCTTGAGGCCTATGAGACACGGGTTCCCATCCAACCACTCACCGAGGAGTTCGGCAACCTCGATATTGAGGACGCCTACGAGATCCAGAGGGAGCAGATCGAGTTCTTCGTCAGAGCAGGAGGGATCCTTCGCGGCCATAAAGTCGGCTTGACCTCGGCGGTGATGCAGCGCCAGCTGAAGGTGGACCGGCCGGACTTTGGCAGCCTTTTGGACGCCATGTTCTATCCAGAATATATGCCAATTGTCGCCGGAACATTTCTCCAGCCGCGCGTCGAGCCCGAGATTGCTTTCGTCCTCAAGAGCGACATTGTGGGTCCGGGGATCAATGTTGCCCAAGTGCTGGCGGCGGTGGAATTCGTCCTTCCCTCACTTGAGATCATCGATTCGAGAATTCGAGATTGGAAGATCACCATTGTTGACACCATTGCCGACAATGCATCTTCGGGCGGCGTGGTGTTGGGGTCCAAGCGGACCGACATTAGCGACCTCGACCTCAGGCTGGTGGGCTGTACTTTGCGAAAACAGGGCGAAGTCGTCGCGACCGGTGCGGGGGGCGCGGTGCTGGGAACCCCGGTCGCTGCACTGGTCTGGCTTGCAAATACTTTAGGGCGCAAGGGGATAAGTCTCAAGGCTGGCCAGGTGATCCTGCCCGGATCGGTGACGGCCTCGATCCCAGTGATCGCAGGTGACACCGTAACGGCGAACTTCGGAAATCTCGGAACCGTCTCAGCGACGTTTGGCTGAATTGGTTTCACATAAGAAAAAGGGGATAGCAATTGGCTTATAAGGCAACCGCAGCGATCGTTGGATCGGGCAACATCGGGACGGATCTCCTCGCGAAATTATTGAGATCGGCCAGTGTCGAGCCGATATATGCCATCGGGGTAGATCCGGCCTCAGATGGACTTGCCAAGGCACGGAGCTGGGGGGTGGAAGCTTCGCCTGAAGGCGTGCAATGGTTGTTGCAACAAGAGAGGCTTCCGGACATGGTCTTTGAGGCCACCTCAGCCAAAGCCCATCTTGCCAACGCGCCGGGTTATCTCGCCGCGGGGATAACCGCTATCGACCTTACTCCTGCGGCGATAGGGCCTTTTGTGTGTCCGGCGGTCAATCTCGATACCCATCTCCTTGCGCCAAACATCAACATGATCACCTGCGGGGGCCAAGCCACGATTCCCATGGTTTATGCGGTTTCGCGGATCTGCGAGGTGGAGTACGCCGAGATAGTCGCCTCGATTGCGTCTCGATCCGCCGGACCTGGAACCCGCGCCAATATCGATGAGTTCACCGAGACAACCGCAAAGGCGCTTCGCGTGGTGGGAGGTGCCAAGAAAAGCAAGGCGATTATCATCCTCAATCCCGTCGATCCGCCCATGAATATGCGCGACACCATCTACTGCGCAATCTCTCCCGATGCCGACATCGACGCCATCAGCGAGTCGATCCATGCCATGGTCGCTGAAGTACAGAGCTATGTTCCTGGTTACAACCTCAAGGTCGATCCGCAGTTTGACCTCGCTCGGCCGGAGTGGAACGGCAACGCACGGGTGGGTATATTCCTCGAAGTCCGAGGCAACGGCGACTACCTTCCACCCTTCGCTGGCAATCTCGATATCATTACCTCTGCCGCTACCAGGGTAGGGGAGCTTTTCGCTCAGGCAAAGGAGTCGGTGGTGGCATGATCGGCAATGCAAGAGACGGAATCAGGATCACTGATTCAACGCTGAGAGATGGCAGCCATGCCATGTCGCACCAGTTCACCGAGGCACAAGTTCGCGCCACGGTGGCCGCTTTGGATGGCGCGGGTATCGCGGTGATCGAAGTCTCCCACGGAGATGGCATCGGCGGCTCGTCCTTCAATTATGGTTTTTCGCGGACCGACGAGATGCACCTCATCGCAGCTGCCAAGAAGGAAGCGCGCCAGGCCGAGATCGCGGTACTGGCAATTCCCGGCATCGCCACCGCGGATGACATTCGTGCCGCTCAAGACGCTGGCGCTTCAATTGCGCGCATCGCCACTCACTGCACCGAAGCCGACGTATCCATTCAGCACTTTGGCATCGCGGACAGCCTTGGAATGGAGACGGTGGGGTTTTTGATGCTCGCGCACAAGATTTCGCCCGAGGCGCTTGCCAAGCAGGCCACCATCATGGTCGAAGCAGGCGCCAAATGCGTCTATGTGGTCGACTCCGCTGGTGCGCTGATCCTCCAAGAAGCGGCGGCGCGCATTAGCGCAGTGCTCGGCGCGATCGGCGACTACGCCGAGGTCGGCTACCACGGACACCAGAACCTCTCGCTCGGAGTGGCGAACTCGGTGCTCGCTTACCAGGCAGGAGCTCGCCAGATTGACGGAGCTCTTTGTGCCTTGGGCGCAGGCGCGGGAAACTCTCCCACCGAGGTTCTCGCCGCGGTCTTTGACCGCATCGGAGTGCGCACCGGTGTCGATGTAGCCGCGACACTTGCCGCGGCCGAGGATGTGGTACTTCCCTTCATTCCCCGAGTTCCTCGCATGGACCGCAGCTCGATCGTTCAAGGCTATGCCGGGGTCTACTCCTCATTCTTGCTCCATGCCCAAAGGGCTGCCGAGCGCTACGACGTACCGGCATGGTCGATCCTCGAAGAGGTCGGAGCGAGAGGTTACGTCGGTGGTCAAGAGGACATGATTATCGACATCGCCATCGGTCTGCAGCAATCGATTGGCCGAACCGGGACGCAAAATTGATGAACAGCGCGCGCTTGACACCGACGGCACGAGCCGAAGTTACACGACAAATCGAAGAGGCCGTCGCCACCGGAGTGGCGATCCCACCGGTGGTGAAATCAGTCGGGGAGTTCAGTATCGAAGAGGCCTACGAGATCCAGAATGAGATCTTCACCTCCTCGCTCGGGGATGACAACCCCAGGGCGGGGGTCAAGCTCGGCCTGACATCGCGGGCTAAGCAGCTCCGCATGAAAGTCGAGATTCCGGTATTTGGCCAGCTCAGCTCGAAGATGGACCGTACCGGTCAACTTAATATCAACTGCGGCGACTATATCCATCCCCGTGTCGAGCCAGAGATCGTCTTCGTCCTTAGACACCCCATAGAGGGGCCATACTTGAGCCGCATCGAAGCGACCGATGCCGTCGCGGCTGTTTATGCCGGGGTGGAGATCATCGACTCGCGCTTTCGCGACTTTAGTTTCAGTGCCGCCGATGTCATCGCCGACAATACCTCCGCGGCAGGCTTCATCCTCGGCAATGTCTCCAAGGAGTTAACTGACCTTGACCTTGAGACCGAAGCGGTACTTGTCCACGTCAATGGAGAGGTGCTCGACTCAGCGACCGGAGCCGCGATTCTGGGCAATCCGATCGACGCGCTGATGCTGGCGGCGCGTCACTTTCACGCGCAGAAGCTCAGACTCGAAGCTGGCTGGCTGGTACTCTCCGGGGCGATGACAGATGCCATTGCGCTTCAACCCGGCTCCACGGTCACCTTCGAGTACTCCCATCTCGGATCAATCACGCTTCGGGGGGTCTAGACGTGCCTCTCGTTGAGATCACTTTGACCCAAGGGCGAACCACAGAGCAAATCCGGAACATGATCGGCGCTGTTCATGA
>JAKASN010000008.1 GCA_021819025.1 Actinomycetes bacterium
GCCTGATGAGATCTCCTTCGAATCCTAAGTTGCTCTTTGTCGGCCAACCTCGATCAGTGGTAACAAGCACACCGGCCCCTCTCTCAATTGCGGTGGCGACAACTATGGCGTCGGGCAACTTGAGCTTTGGGCCGTGACGAGCTCGTAATTTCGCTGCCACTAGGGCAGTCTCAATATCGAGTTCAGCTACCACGAGTGGGAGACGCTCAATGAACTCACGAATTGCCGAGATCGACGACTCGCCATGACGCGCCGGGGATACCAGTGCTTCGGCAAGGGCTGACGCCGGAACCACTATTTGGTCGCCGCGCTGGCGACCGCTCGCCAATTCTCTCTTCGCCCCGACGTGGTGTGCGTCGCTCTCGTCGAAGAAACCAATGAGAATGCCTGCGTCGATTACGGTTAGTCCCATTCGTTGCGAAGCTGTTCAAGGATCCCGCGCTCGAATACGCCTGTCAATATTCCGGAGAAACTCTCCAAAAGATCCTCCTCGCGTTCCAACACCACCCGTCCCGGCCCGTCAGCTCTGGCTACGACACGCTCGCCCGCCTCCAGACCAGCTACTCGCATTGCGTCAATCGGAATGGTTACCTGGTGCTTCGCGCTGATCTTGATGCCACGCGACCGTTTCTTTACTTTTTCCATATTTATAAAGAATAGTACTTCCTCGCGCCGAGCCGGTTTCAGAAGTCTGCGCCACCACGTCAAAGTGCTTTTCGAGGAGAAACGAAAGCGACGCGACTCAGCTCAACAGGACCACTTTGATACCCCCGGTCAACTGCCAGACTTCATCGAGGTCTGCGATGACCGACTGCGTGGGCCTTAACGTCGTGGTGAGGGCTCAATCTCATTGCTCTAGCAAAGATTCGCTGCACGTGAGACGGACTTAACCCGACGAGCTTGGCTAATTCAAGTAGCGTCGGGACACTTCTAGGTTGTTGCGGTCCACGACACCATGGCAGCACCCAAAGGGGTGTGCCACTCGTACTTGCTAGCTTTCAAGGGAGTTGTCGCTCGTTCCGGTAGCAGCTCCGAAAGTCATGGGTGTGTTGGGGTTATGCACTGACTGGGGCCTTTAAGTTAATCCCGTGTGGGATAAGCGGGTCTGTCTGCGTTTGCCAAACAGGGCGTGGACGGAGTCCGGCTGCTGCATCCTTTGCGGAGATAGTGCCCGATCATTTGCGCACCATGGCGCATCGGCGTCGCCATGCAAGTGTGGGAGGGATTTTGGCGGTGGCGACCCGGAGAACGCCGCAACTATCCTCGGTCGCAGGGACCCGGGCGCGCCATCGAAGTGCTGGTCAATAGTCGCCGTGGATGATATTGAGCGGCTCAACCCCGCGTGAGAGACGCTCGAGGTTCTCAGAGACCATACGGCGCGCCTTGGGCAAGAAGGCATCGGTTGCTCCGCCAATGTGTGGAGTGATAATGCAGTTATGGAGTTTCCAGAGGGGGTGATCGGAGGGAAGTGGTTCCGGATCGGTCACGTCGAGCGCCGCAGATAGCCTGCCGATCTGCAATTCGGAAACCAGCGCGTCGGTATCGACTACTTCGCCACGGGCGACATTGACAAAGAGCGCCGAAGTTTTGAGCTTTGCAAAGAAAGTTTTGTCAGCGAGATGCCTGGTTTCGCTAGTGAGGGGAACCACGAGAATGACGATGTCAGCACCGTGCAAAAGATCGTCAGCGTCACGAAGCGCTCGGCTGGAACCACTTCCGGATCGTGAGATCATCTCTACTCGGGCGCCGAGAGCGCTAAAAACCCGGCCAATTTCACTTCCTACCGATCCTGCGCCGATGATCGCCACTTCCTTGTTGAACAAGCTCGGCTCCGTGTGTCGAACACTCCACTGTTGTGGCCCCAATCGAAGATATCCAGCGATATTTCTGAGGCTGGTGAGCACCAGCGCCAAGGTCAACTCGGCCGTGGAAGAGTCATGAACACCGCGCGCGTTCATCAAGGTGAGCCCGTCGCGCAAGTAGGGCAGGGCTTTGTCTACCCCGGCGGTGAGCAGCTGCAGGTAGCGCAACTTTGGCATCTCGGCGATCACTTCGATGGTCGCAGAATCGCCCAAATAGCTGGGGACGTAAAATTCCGCCACCGCCGCAGTACTTGGAAGGGGATCGCGACGTGCGTCATAGATGGTCTTGTCAAAGCCGTCGGGCAGGTCGATATCGGCGATCTCCGGAGGAATGATGAGGTGCATTTCTCTAATCCTAGGAGATAGATATCTTGGCCGCTCGAGCCGCGACGCCCAAGTGTGTCGCGGCCCGCGTGCCAGTGGCCTATGCCCGCTCAGTAACGCCTTTAGCTCGCCCTTGTTGAGTTGGGATGTGTTAGCGTCGAGGGCATGGCAGCTAACTTCACTTCTTTGCTCGTGGGCTACGTGGTAGGAGGGGTGGCGTCTTCGGTATCTTTGGCCATCGACGGTGACCGCGTCGTGGTAATCGACCCGGGGATGGTTGCCCAGCGGGGGCTCTTGAGCGGAGCGGTGGCGGCGGCCGGTTTTTCCACCTCTGAGGTTACCGACGTCGTGGTGACCCATCTTCATCTTGATCACACCATGAACGTGGGGCTCTTTGATCGCGCCATCGTGCACGACTTTATGGCCAGCTATCACGATGACATCTGGGAGAATCATCCCATCGATCGTTTTGAGCTCTCGCCGAGTATTTACGCTCTGGCGACTCCCGGACATACCCGAGAGGACATTTCGATCTTTGTCGAGACCGAGGAAGGGCTGGTGGTATGCAGCCATCTCTGGTGGTCTAAGAAAGGTCCGCTCCAGGATCCCTACTCCTTTGACCACACGGTGCTTGAGGCGTCTCGGGCGCGGGTGCTCGCGTTGGATCCTTATTTGATCGTCCCTGGTCACGGAGAGCCCTTTCTTACCGGCGAGCTTGACCTCGCCTAGGTGTTTGTCGTGGAGCCCTCTCTCGAGGTCGTTGCGGTGGCGAGTATGAAGCTCTTTGGCGGCGGTACCCCGGCGAGGATGTTGCCAAACGGAGCCGGTGAGCCGTGTGTCGGTAGCGGTCAGCTCTTAGGTGGGGTCGTCGAGGATGCTGGTGGACTTGTGCTAGAGAGACGATGCCCGCCTTTCGTTGGGCGGCCGTCTCCGCGCTTCCTGAGAGATAGCAAGAAGACTACGTGGCAAGCGTAAAGGAGAACTCTCCGAGGGAATCCGATCGCCTCTCGGGAGTGATCGAGCGGGTGAGCTTTCATAGTGAGGAGACTGGCTTCGCAGTGCTCAAGGTGAAAGTGCCAGGCGAGCGCGATCCGGTCACCGTGGTGGGAACAGCGGCGGCGATCGGTGCCGGCGAGATGGTTGAAGCGGTGGGATATTGGCGGGTGGATGTGACTCATGGTCGTCAGTTCCAAGCCCGGCAGTTGGTGAGTGTTGCCCCCACCACGCCCGAAGGCATCGAGCGCTACCTCGCTTCGGGGATGGTCAAGGGCGTCGGTGAGCACTTCGCGAAAGTTCTCGTAGCAAATTTCGGCTCCGACGTCTTCGAGGTTATCGAAAACGAACCCGAGCGCCTCTCCTCGTTGCGAGGTATCGGTCCCAAGCGTCAGGAAAGAATCGTTTCGGGCTGGGCGGAACAGAAGAAAGTCCGCGAAATCATGGTCTTTTTGCACTCCCACGGAGTGGGAACATCGCGGGCGGTGCGAATTTATCGCACCTACGGGGACTATGCCATCGCGATGGTGAGCGAGAACCCGTATCGTCTCGCGCGCGATATTCGTGGCATCGGGTTTCGCACCGCCGACGAGTTGGCGCAGCGGCTGGGAATTCCTCGAGACTCGATGATGCGCGCCCAGGCGGGAGTCTCCTATGTTCTTACCCAGTTCGCCGCAGCAGGAAATTGCGCCACTCCAGTCGAGGTGGCGCTCCTCGAGGCAGAGAAGATCCTCGAAATACCCCCAGAGACTCTGAAGGTGGCCCTAGAGCGCGAGGTAGCTGAGGGTCAAGTGATAGTCGATGAGATCGAAGGAAGGTCCCTGCTCTATCTCGCCGCGCTCTACTTCGCCGAGCTGGGTGTCGTAAATTCGATAGTGCGCCTCGAGGCGCTCAATCGGCCTCCTTGGGGCGAAATTGATATCGACCGCGCCATCGCCTGGGTGGAGGCGAAGAACTCCCTGGTGCTTTCCTCGAGCCAGCGCGAGGCGATAGCGCTGGCGGTGCGAGCCAAGATCATCGTTATTACCGGAGGTCCCGGAGTTGGCAAAACTACCCTGATCAACAGCCTCATTTCCATCCTGGAACGCAAGCGCGCCAAGATTATTCTCTGCGCGCCGACCGGTCGAGCCGCCAAGCGGATGGCCGAATCGACCCATCGAAGTGCCAAGACGATTCATCGCACCCTCGAGTTCGATCCCGCGATCTTTGACTTTAAGCACCACAAGGACAATCCCCTCGATTGCGACCTGCTGGTACTCGATGAGGCCTCGATGGTGGATGTGGTCTTGATGAACAAGCTGCTCGGGGCGCTCCCCGCACGTGCCGGGCTTTGCATTGTGGGAGATGTCGATCAGCTTCCTTCAGTGGGACCAGGCGATGTGCTCGGCGACATCATCGCTTCAGCCCGGATCCCCACGGTGCGACTTACGGAGATATTTCGCCAGGCGGCGGCTTCGATGATCATCCAAAATGCCCACCGCATCAACTCTGGTGAGATGCCCATCGCTTCGGCCGAGGGTGGGCAACGAGACTTTTTTATCGTCAAGAGTGAAGATCCCGCCGAGATAGCGCGCAGGCTGGTCCGCCTGGTTGCAGAGAGAATTCCCGCCACTTTTGGCTTTGATCCCATCAGCGAGGTTCAGGTTCTCACCCCGATGAACCGGGCCGGACTCGGGGCACGCGCGCTCAACGTGCTTTTGCAGGAGCGCCTCAATCCCCATCCCAGTGCCCGGGTGGAACGCTTCGGGGTCACCTATGGGATTGGAGACAAAGTGCTCCAGCTCACCAACAACTATCAAAAGGAAGTCTTTAACGGTGACATCGGCTTGATCGTGGCCATCGACACCGAACAGTCGCAGCTGGCGGTGGTCTTTGATACCAACCGGATCAGCTATGACTTCTCCGAGCTGGATGAACTTTCGCTCGCTTATGCCACCTCTATCCACAAGTCCCAAGGCTCGGAGTATCGCGCAGTGGTGATCCCGATCTCCACCCAGCACTATGCGATGTTGGAGCGCAAGCTGCTCTATACCGCGGTGACGCGCGCCAAGGAGCTGGTAGTGCTCATCGGAGACCCTCGCGCCATCGCCATTGCGGTGAAGAATCGCCGCGCGCTGCCCCGTATCACCGGCCTTGCGCAACGTCTGGTGAACCAAGTGGGAATTTCCGGAGGCGACCCCTAGGGCCGCGGAGCGCCTTGTGATTGAGGCGGAACGAGGGTTGAGGTTTCGCGGAATAACCAAGTGACGCCTTGCGCTTAGCAACAAGGAGCTTGAATTTTGGCTCTTGGCGAAAAAAGAGTGGGAGTGCAAATGGCAATTTCTATTGGCGATACGATACCCGAGGTAATGGTGACTGCGATCACCGGGGATTCGCAAGAGCAGGTTTCGACCTCGGCGATCCTTGGTACGGGCAAAGTGGTGCTTTTTGCGGTTCCGGGTGCTTTCACCCCGACTTGCTCGGACTATCACCTTCCCGGCTTTGTAGTCCGCGCCGAGGAGATGCGCGCCAAGGGCGTCGATAGAATCGCATGCATTGCGGTCAATGATGCCTTTGTGATGTCAGCCTGGGGAAAGAGCCAGAACATTGGCGATGAGGTGGTGCTGCTTGCCGACGGGAACGGTGATTTCGCCAAAGCGGCCGGACTGGTGCTTGACGGCACCGGTTTTGGCATGGGACTCCGGTCGCAGCGTTACGCGATGATTATCGATAACGGCGTGGTGAGCGCGGTGGACGTCGAACCTGGTGGCGGATTGAGCGTCTCGTCTGCAGAAGCGGTGCTCGCAAAGCTCTAGGAAGTATTTCGAGACGGTAAATCTCGGCGTGTGAGACCGACCAGCTAGAAGTAGGCGTCGCCGAGGTTTCCCTCATTGCTGATGCGCATCAGCACCGCCACGAGGATGTAGTTCGATATCAGCGATGAACCGCCATAGGCGACGAAGGGCAAAGTGACCCCGGTGAGGGGCAGCAGCCTGACAACTCCGGCCATGATGAAGAATGACTGTAGGCCGATGATCAAAGTAAAGGCCGCACCTAGCAGCGAAGAAAACGGGCTCCTCGCGCGTTGCGATGCTCTGATTCCGGCGCCTACCAAAAGCAGGAACGCCAAAAGGATCGCCGTGGTCCCCAGCAGACCCATCTCCTCGCCGATGGCAGCGTAGATAAAGTCCGAAGTAACCACGGGAATCAAGGTTGGGTGTCCCAGTCCGAGCCCGGTGCCGCTCAATCCTCCCGATCCCAGGGCGTATTGTGCTTGGACGATCTGGTACCCGATCGTCTCGGCATACTTCCAGGGATTGATCCAGATGGTTATTCTCTCGTTTACTTGAGCGAAGAGCTTCGAGGCCACTACCGCGCCGACGGCAAAGAGGAGCGTCCCGCCCAAGAGGTAGATGACGCGGGAGGTGGCGATCCAGAGGGTAATGATGAAGACGAGAAAGAGCATCAAGGAGAAGCCCACGTCTCGCTCTGCGGTCATGATCATCAATGACGCCGCCCAGGCGGTGACGATCGGGCCAAGCACGCGCAGATTGAAGCCTTGTCTGAGCCCCGCAGCTCCGCTGCCCCCGCTGAGAAGTTCGCGCTTTTCGATAAAGTAAGAGGCGAAAAATATCGCCAGGGCGAGCTTGGCTAGCTCCACGGGCTGAAAGCTCATCGGGCCAAGCCGAATCCAAAGGCGTGCTCCGTTGATATTTTCCCCGAGTCCCGGAACCAGTGGCATGAGAAGCAAACCAATGCCGAGGACCGCGAAGATAAAACGATAGCGGTCCAAGACCTCGCTCTTTTTGATCACCAAGAGGGTGCCGATATAGGCGACGACTCCCAGCGCCGTCCAAGTGCCTTGTAGTGGAGCTTGAAGGTGATTGAGGCGGCTAATCATCACAAAGCCAATCCCGTTGAGGAAAGCGACCACGGGCATAATGATGGGATCCGCATAGGGCACGAGATAGAGGTTGGCGACGTGGATGACGATGGGAAAGAGCAGCATCGCCACCAAAACCAAGGAGAGGTCTGCGGGCATGGTGGAGTATTTGCCCAAGGAGGCGAGAATGTAAGCAAAGATAGTGATTACGCTCGCCAGCACCAGCATCCCGAGTTCGCCGCGACGTGCTCGGGTATAGTGGGGAAGTCGCGGTCGGCGCCTGGTTGAATATCCGGTTTCCAAAAGCGTCAAGTTTTTATCTCCTTGGCAAAGCATAGCCAATCTCAGCCAGGTGCTTAGGTCATGGTGGTACACGCGCCCGGGCCACCCAAGAGAAACTCCTCGTCTTTGATCAGCGTGCAAGATTAACCCTCGGGGCGGAGCCGCTGCCAAAGCGCTAGGGACTTTGGCATCTAATGGGTTGGCACCTATTGCCCAACTCGTGCAGCAATTGTTCTTGACGTGCAAAATTGCCTCGTTCTGGCCCTAGTTTGGTAACATGCACGATTCATCTTCGATCGTTGAAATCCTCGGTCCCTCCCGCTTTGTCAACCGGGAGATCTCCTGGGTGCATTTTGCCGAGCGAGTGGTGGAACTTGCCGAAGACGAGTCGGTGCCCTTGCTGGAGAGGATTAAGTTTCTCGCCATCTTCTCGGGTGGATTAGATGAATTCTTCCAGGTCCGCGTGGCAGGACTCAAAGATCGCCTCGCCGCGAGCGTGCGTTCCAAGACTCCTGATGGGATGAGTACTCGCGAACAGCTCAAGGCGGTGAGAGCACAGCTGGTACCCCTACTGGAGCGAGTCGAGCGCCTCTATAACCAAACCATCATCCCCGAACTCAAAGGGCACGGGATCGAGATTCTCAGTTGGAGCGAGCTCGACGACGTTGACAAAGCCTTTCTCATCGAGGTCTTCGAAAAGCGCATCTTTCCGGTATTGACTCCACTCGCAGTCGATCCTGCCCACCCATTTCCCTATATCTCCAACCTCTCCCTCAACCTCGTGGTCCAAGTCAGCGATCCGATAAGTCGCGAGTCGCGCATCGCTCGAGTGAAGGTTCCTCCCATTTTGCCGCGCTTTGTCGCCCTTTCGGATAACTCCCGCTTTGTTACCCTAGAGAGCATCATCGCTGCGCATCTCTATCGACTCTTTCCGGAGATGGAAATCGGCGAGCAGGTGGCCTTTCGAGTAACGCGCAATGCCGATCTCACCCTCGAAGAAGAGGAGGCCGACGATCTCTTGGAACTCGTGGAGATGGAACTGCGCCGACGACGCTTCGGGCGCGCGGTTCGCATCGAGATCTCCAAAGGAGCGAGTGCCGAGATCAAAGAGGTGATGCTCGACGAGTTGCGCTTGCATCCCGACGATATCTACGAGGTCGACTTCCCGCTCGACCTCTCTGGGCTCTGGGCGGTATATGACCTCGACATGCCAGAGATCGCCGCGCCACACTTTTCCCCGGTGACCCCGGTGGAGTTGGCAGAGTCGGTGATCTCGCGCAAGGTGGAGATCTTTGAGGTGCTCAGAGACCATGACGTCTTGCTCCATCACCCTTATGAGTCCTTTAGCACCACCGTCGAGGAGTTCATCGAAGCCGCAGCCAATGACCCAGAGGTTTTAGCGATCAAGCAGACCCTCTATCGCACTTCGGGAGATTCGCGGATCATGGCTAACTTGATTCGTGCTGCGGAGGCCGGTAAGCAGGTGGCGGTGTTGGTCGAACTGAAAGCGCGCTTCGATGAGCAGGCCAATATCAGTTGGGCCAAGCGTCTCGAGGAGGCGGGGGTGCATGTCGTTTACGGTCTCATGGGGCTCAAGACCCACATCAAGGCGGCTCTGGTGATCAGGGCCGAAGCTGATGGCTCGCGCCTCTACTGTCACCTGGGCACCGGAAATTACAACTCCAAGACGGCGCGAAGCTACGAGGATATCGGGCTTTTGAGCGCCGATGTGGAGATCGGCCGGGACCTTCTCGAGGTCTTCAACCTCCTCACGGGATTTTCCCGCCCCGGACATTATGCCAAGATGATTCTTGCCCCGGCGTTTTTGCGTGCTCGGGTGATTGAATTGATCCAAGAGCAGGCGCGCTTGGGAGCGATGGGACGCATCACCATCAAGGTCAACAACTTGACCGACCCGGCGATCATCGACGCTCTTTATGCCGCTTCGGGGGCAGGAGTTGCCATCGACATCATCGCGCGGGGGATCTGCTGCCTTCGCCCCCAAGTGGGTGGGCTTTCGGACAACATCACCGTGAAGTCGATCGTCGGGCGCTATCTAGAGCACTCGAGGATCTTTTGCTTTGGCGGTGGCGACGCGCAAAACCCCGCAAGGATTTGGGTGGGTTCGGCAGATCTCATGGAACGCAATCTTGATCGGCGCATCGAAGCGATCTTTCCCATCACCGCGGAACGGGATAAATCCCGTATTCTCGATATCCTTCGCCTCGACATGGCTGATGACACCAACTCCTGGTTGATGGATTCCTCAGGAAGATACCTCAGGGTGACGCCGCGGCGTCACCTCTCGGTGCAGCGCCAACTTGAGGAGATGGCGACCGAAAGCGCCAAGATCGACGCCGCTTTGACGATTTAGGACGCCACAATGATGCCCCAACATCTCGGCCGAAAACTTCACCTATGAGCAAAGGATCGCCATGGCAATTGAAGACGAAGTGAAACTCGAGGCGGCGCTGGACTTTGTCGAGCCTCAGATCGCCATTGGTACGGCCATTGAAGAGATCGAGATCATCCCCGAAGTGCGCACCATCACCCTCTACTTCGACACTCCCGACTTTGAACTCGCCGGGGATAAGATCGCCTTGAGGTTTCGTTACCGCCTATCGCACCAAGGATTCGCCTCCACCGAGAGTCTGGTCGTCCCCGATGGGGCCCAGGAGGGGATTTGGGCGCTGAAGAGCAAAGGCAAGGTGATCTCCTCGGCGGGGGTGTCCACTACCGCGCGCGAAGAGCTTGAAGTAGTGGCGAGCTTTGGGGAAGTTCCCCACACCCTGATCGCAAAGTACCCCGTGGTGGGTGAGAAGATCGCCCATCTCGGCGTGATAGCGGCAATGGACGCGCGCCGGCGTTCTCGTAAGCTCATCGTGAATGCAACTCCGGTGGTGGAGATCGACGATGACTTGGTGAGGGTGCTCGTGGGAGCTAGTGCAGGTGACATTTTTCGCGAAATTGAGTTCGAGCTTCTCGATGCGGAGTATGCGAATCTTCGCGCCGAGGTGGTTCGGGAGTTTCTCGGTGCCGGGGCGCAATATTCCCGCAGCGGATCCAAGCTTGAGCGGGCCCTTTCGCACTGAGTCGGCAACGGTGAACCGCAGCTGCATGCCGAGCTGGCGCTGGCGCTCGCAAGAGGGGCGCGGTGACAAAGGGTAAGGGCGAGAGAGTCTCGCCGTGGCACCAAGCGAGCGACTGAGGGGATTAGCTCGTGGGCAAGTCTGAGAACTTGCTGGTCTTGGCAAATTTAATTGGCGCCGAGGCGCGGTGCGATCTCTCGGCCGTCTTGTACCAGGTGAACCGATCTTTCGAAGAGATCTTCGAAGAGTTGGCGCTTGCGGCGCAGGCCATACTCCTCGAGTTCCACCTCTTCACTTGCCGAGACGAAAATTAGCACTTGTTTGGGCTTGAGTTGTACCTCAATGGCGTTGATCAGCCGGGTGTGGGAGCGATCCAGGGCATCGGCGAGGCGCAGGATTGCCGCCAGCTTGGTTACCTTGCTGGCGCTTGCTTTGGCAAGCGCGGCATAGGGCGCATATTCGCTCTTGGGGGTCCCACGGCGATGATATCTTACCACTGAGACGAGTTGGTTTTTCTCCTCCATGTCAAAGCCGGGAAGCCGGGAGTTTTCCAGCAGGTAGGCTCCGTGGCGGTCATGTCCCTCCACGGAGATGTACTCTCCGATGTCATGCACCAGTGCGGCGTGATAGAGCATCTCTCGCTCGGCATCCCCGAGGAGATGCACTTCTCGGGTCTGGTCAAAAAGGCTCAGCGCCAGCTCGGCGACTTGGCGGGCGTGGCCTTCGTTCCAGCCGTAGCGCGCGGCGATGGCGAGCACCGAAGCCTCCTTGATGGAGTTCTCATCGCCTTCGAACTCCACCACGGAGCGCTGTGCGAGCTCGCGCAAGATGATACCTTCACGCAGTGCCCACTCACATGCCAAAACTGACTTGGGCTTCAAGGTTGCCAAGAGGGTGTTGAGCACTACAGCAGCGGCGGGAAGCAGATCGAGTCGCTTATCGTCTATGCCGGTGAGCTTGGAGCGCGCTTTAGCGTCCATTTGGAGAAGGTCCCGGTTGACGCTCAGAATCGCTTCGAGCGGAACCGTCGCTTGATTGATGGAAGCTTCGAGATAGCTCGGGCCGCCGTCGCGGATCAACGCCATTCGCGCGATGTTGAGAAAGCTCCCCGAGGAGAGAACGAGAGTAGCGGGGGAGTATTCGCTACGAAGAGCCTTGAGGCGCTCAACGAGCACCGCATCGAGGTGCCCCGCGAGAGCGGCGGTATCGATGCCGGAGGGGGATTTCACCGAGATGAAGTTGGTGGTGAGGCGGCCAACTCCCACCGCGAAACTTTCGGCCCCAAAGAGCTCGTCTTGGGTGCCGACGGTGACCTCCATGCTTCCCCCGCCCAAGTCCGCGCCGATCACCACTTGGTGGCCAAAGTCGACCGCGTGAGAGATCGCTTCGAAGATCAGCTCGGCCTCTTTGCGCCCCGAGATCACCGAGACTTTGATCCCCAGTGACTCCTCGATTTCATCGACGATGGCCCCGGCATTTTTGGCATCGCGAAAGGCTGCGGTGGCTAGAGCGACCATCTCGGTTGCGCCGACTCCTCGGGCGAGATTGGCCATGGTGGCGATGACCTCTTTGATCAACACCGTCGAGCTAGGCGATATGCGCTTGGTGGATGCCACCTCGTCACCGAGACGCATCATCACCTTCTCCTTGAGAAGCACCTCGAAGTGGCCGCGGCTGTGGCCACGCGCCACCACCAGGTGAAAGGAGTTTGATCCCATGTCTAGGGCCGCCACAATGACACCGGGACGCTTGGTCTCAATGAGGGGGCTTACTTTGGTGAAATTTGCTTTTGACGCCAACACGGTGTTTAACCTATGGGCCAAAGGGGTGATCTTGGGTCAAGGCGCTCCGAGATTAGCCGGCACGGCCAACGTCATCTCCAGGCTGTGATCCCAGCGATCTCGCCATTTCGCGGCACTGCCATCAAGGGCGGCCGAGCCTTTTTTGTTTCGTTCCCGAAGCTTCAAAGCCAAAGAGCTTTAGCGACCCGCGCACCAGCCGCGTCATGGGGGAGTCCGCAGCACCGGCGTTTGAGGAGCCTTCGTCTGGATTCGCCTCGGGTTCACCGGCGCGAGATTCGGCTTCGCTGGGGATAATTCGATGGCGGCGGAAGCCGAAATAGAGGATTCCCCCGATGGGTATAGGGAGCCAAAAGTTAATGAGGCGGTACCCGATTACTCCGAGAATCGCAATGGCTCGCGGCGATCCGAAACCCACCAAGGTCGAGGTGAGAACGCCTTCGATCACTCCGAGGCCACCCGGAGTTATCGGTATCGCCGCGAGGACGTTGGCGAGGCCATAGGAGACTAAAAGAGCGTCGGGATTGACGATATAGCCAAAAGCCGCCATGAAGACCCAAAGCGATGCGGCATCGGCGAGCCAATTTATCGAAGCAAAGATGACGGCTTTTTTGAGCAGGTCGGGATGCGACTCTAATTCTGCGATACGATGGCCGACGCGCGCGATGATGCCATAGACGCGATCTCGAGGAATGAAGCGAAGCTTCGCGCAAAGCACATCGAGATAGTGCCCCGCCTTTTCTTCGCCTCGGGTAAAGAGGATCAGAAGGGCGAAGAAGATCGCAAATACCACCACGCCGAGACCGGCAGCCAGCGCATAGAGGGGGTTGAAGCCGCGCAGCGGGATGGAGACCAGAAGAGCCAGCCAGAGGATGACATTGAGCACCAAGGCAGATCCGATCCCCTGTAAGGCGAGGGCAAAGCCAGCGTCGG
>JAKASN010000009.1 GCA_021819025.1 Actinomycetes bacterium
TAATGGTTGAGATACTGTTGCCCTCAGAGGTTGAAAAACAACTCTCTGATGCCATCGACAGCGCTGCATCGTGGAAAATCTTTGGTGCTGCAATGGTCGATACCCTCACCGAGTGGGCAGGCGATCCATCTCCGGTTTGGACTTACGCATGCCAGGGCCGCTATCTGAAACACGAAGTCGCCCAGTCCAACATGCAGACGGGTCTTGTTGCACGAGGAGTGCCGGAAACAGCCGCCAATGCGCTATCAACGCTGTGGAGCAAAAAGATATATGGAAACGACTGGATAAAGCTCGACCGCCGTTTGCGCCGAGACGCAGCCGCCCATTCTGGGAATACGGCTTATCTCGCCAACGCACAGGTGCTAAATGGAAATAAGCCGGTTGGCTACTGGAGCGCACCGACCGAACTTTTCGCCCGCGCCGGATCGGCTGTGGTGTTTGATCGCTTGCGCGAGATCCACGGAATTGCAAATGGCTTCCTGGACGCCTCGAGCGCTCCAGAGTGCTTCGACCCCGCAATGCATCGGGCCAACCCCAACCCAGCGGGATCGGAACGCGAGCGCTTCCGCTCGGCCTTCACCGAGACGCTGCTGAAGGCAATGCAGCAAGAGGACGCCGACGCTCCCTATCGCCAGAGAGCCGGGACCCAGCTGCGGATGCGCTTCTGAGATCCGCTTGGGGCACCGCCCCAAGCCAAAGATGTGGTCTTGGTCTCCAGGGAATCGCGTTCCTTTTCAGATTCTGGCCTTGTAGCTCGGCGGTATCACCCGCCTGGAGTCTTCGGCGGAATCACGATCTTTGAAGCAATTGTTTCATGGTTCCGCATGGAGCCACGGTGGGATCGGTTAACACCGGCTTCTCCGAACTACCGGCAGCCAGTACGCCCCAAGACATCACTAAGACGGCTTTTCAAAAACTCAGTTAGACGTTGAAGTCGGTGCCGATGAAAGTTCACTCTTCTCGGGATGCGACGGTGTGGTGACGACGCGAACTGCAGTGCGAGCGAAGCCGGGCGTGTCGAGGTGCACCTCAGTCTGTCGGGCCGCGATCTCGTCCATGGTGACAAGCTTCTCTCGCGTCGCGGCGAGGCTCACCCGCAGTCCTTCGGTTTCACCGGGCCAGCCCTCGCGAATTGCTTCGTCGATGCGCAACCCGAGGTTGACCTCGATTTCGACGAGGCGCGACCGCTGGCGGGGGTCGGGGCGAAGCAAGGGGCAACGGATGCAGCTGTGCTCATGGATGCACGGCGTCGCGTAAGAGCGTCCGCACGTCCCAAGTGATACTTTTCGGCGCTCGAAGTGGCCCCGGAATAGAAACCTCGCATTGCCGACCACGAGGTGCAGCCGTGCCTGACGCGTCGCTCTGTCCCAGCCGATATGGGTGTCGCGTGGCGCGCAGCGATGTTTGCAACATCCCCTCCGGCAGCGGGTACATGATGAAGGAGATCACTCCGAAGCTCTCGGTACGCTGTTCCACCTCGGAACCGTGCCTTTCCTGAGCGAATGCTGTCGCTGAGGCCAGGAGTGGCTGACGTGCGCCAATCGTACGAACTGAGACTTTTGGCTAGGGTTGAAACAAAGTCAGCAACGGGGGAGCTGGTCAGAAGTTGAACGGTTTCAGCATTGCTCCAAGTGTGCGGTATGTTTAATCCAGTGTCTACTCTTGCTGGGGAACCTCAAATTTGGACGGAGAACTTATGAAGGGCTTGATTGTCATTATCATCTTGGTCGCGCTTGCCATCAGCAGCTACAAGGCGTACAAGGCGAATCAAGAAGAGACTTCGGAAGAGCGAACGATCAAATCGCTACCGCCCACGGTTCAGCGCACCGTTTCACAGATGGATGCAATGTCGCAAAGCGCCTTCTTCAACGAGTACGAAAAGAAAAAGAAGAAGGTGTCTAGGGCCTACCTCGCTTGGTTCTTCATTGGTTGGCACTACCTCTACCTCAAGAAGGTCGGTGTTCAATTCGCCTTATGGGCGACTTGGTTCATAGGGCTTGGAGAAATCTGGCGGGTGGTTGATCTCTTCCGCATGCCGAGCATCGTGCGAGGCTGTAAAGAAGGAATCGCCCGCGACGCTCTTCAGACCTTGGCAATCGGCAACCAGTTCCGCAGCATGGCCGTGCCGATCGTGCCGATCGTCCAACCTCCGGACATTGCTGGCGCCAGTTAGTCTCACCAATCCGTTGAGCGCGTAATACTCTGTACCGAACGGTGCGCAACTCGGGGAAGGACCCCACTCCAACACGTGCACCGGCGTCTCTTCGGTGCAGGTGCTTGGTTACCGCCAGACCGGAACTTACTTGCCATTTTGACCTGATTTTCACCATCTAGCTGCCAAAATAGCTAATTTGTTTGAGGCCGCCTTGAAGATCTCATTAGCCCTGCGCAGCTCGGAGTTCTCCCGTTCCAGTTCTTTCACGCGGGTCCGCTCATCGGTGGTGATCCCGGACCTGATGCCGAGATCCACCTCAGATCTTCTCACCCACGTGCGAAGAGTTTCTGCGGACATGCCAAGCTCTTGTGCAACGGACATGGTTGTCGCCCACTGCGACGGGTACTCGTTCAGATGCTCTGCAACCATCCGAACCGCTCGCTCACGAATCTCCGGTGAATACCTTCCAACTTTTGCCATGTTCTTATCCTCTCAAGGTTTCCTGGCTCCAAGAAATCCGGGGAGGTCCAGGTAACGAATCGGCAACCCCGCTGTTCATTTGTGCGCAGCACAACACTTCGCCGTCCAATTCCACCGATGGCAGCTGACCCCATGCAGCTGACCACTACACGGTGTCAAGCTCGCGACGAACCGCAAATCGCCCAATGATTCTCTTGAGCCAGCGCAATCGCACGTCCACTGCCACTCGATCGTCATCAGAGATGAGTATCGCCAAAGGCTAGGTCACGGAGGAAGTGCCGAACTTGCTTGGAAACGACGCCCCGCCAATCATTCAACCCAACCTGAATCAAGGTCACCGACAACGAGCTTGCTGCCATTCCCGTCACAAAACACGACTTCCACGGGTAGTGGAACTACGCCATCTCGGCAACAGATCGACCTTAATAGCAAGCATGTGATTTATTTACGGGCCCTCAGAGTTCGAGCGCTACTACGAATAGAAAGCCATTCCTTTCGAGTGGCAGTTCGCCCGTGACGATCTCGCAAAGTTCATGGAACGCCTAATCGACAAGCGCAACTGACGTGCCACTGGTCTGACGGTTCCCGAAAACGTGATCGCAATTATGGTCCAGACCAGAGTACTCAAGCGGCGAGGTCGAACCTTCGGGTTATTTGAAGGATAGGAAGTGGATGGGTGGCTCAGCAGAGGCGAGCCTTTCGGACGCATAGCTCATCAATCTGGGCCGTAACGGTCGGAGTTTACCGGTCCCGCCGTAAGGCGGGTGGGTTAGCTGCGACGGCCTTGCCTGCTAGAGTGCCGACCGAGTCGACCGACGGTCCCGTTTGCTCCGCGTTGGTTTATTGACAGGCACCGGTTAATATGTTCTAATTGTATGCAATTCGTCGAATTGGAGAGGTCGGTTACAAGGTGGTCAAGCCAAGATCGTCTGCAGAAGCAACCTATATTGCACTCAGGCATCGCCTTTTGGAGGGGCACTATCCAGCAGGGTTTGCCCTTAGAGAGACGGAGCTTGCTGAGGAGTTCAGTACCTCTCGAACCCCCGTCCGTGAAGCCCTAAGGCTGCTGGCTGCAGAAAGGTTGGTCGAGTTCGAGCCCAACAAGGGAGCGAAAGTTGCTCCTTGGACAGGAGTAGACCTTCGCCGGATATTTGGACTCCGTCAGCGATTGGAGGGGTATGCCGCCGCGAAGGCTGCCGACCAGATAAGCGCTGGGGAGATTCAAAAACTCGAACGGCTCTGCGAGGAGATGGAGGAGGCGAATGGCCAGTCGCCGCAGAGATTCCAGGAGATTGCCGTGCTAAATAATACATTTCACGGGATCATTTTGGAGGTCGGAAGCGATAGCAGACTGGTGGCCATAGTGGCCGATCTCGTCGAAATATCGCTCGTGAGGCAGACGTTCGCTCACTACGATGCAGAGCAGCTTCACCGGTCTTTTGCTCACCACCGTGAACTGGTCGCAGCCTTTCGTTATAAGGATTCGGAGTGGGCCGAGTCGGTGATGAGTGCTCATATTTTTTCTGCCCGCGCTGTACTAACCGGAATCGCTGATTGCCTTGGCGAACAAGCTGGCGCTCCGAAGGTCTCCCCTGTGCGAGTTTTCGAATGATGAGCTCCGATGACTTGCTTGATCCGTTGACCGATGATAATGTATGCAAAATCTGCTGTTTAGGAAGGGATTGAGGTTTTGCCGGTAGAGATGTCTGACATACGCGGCCCCCTAGCTGACGTGAGAGTCATTGAAATGGGCCAGCTTGTTGCTGGCCCATTTTGTGGCCAACTTCTTGGGGACTTCGGGGCGGATGTGATCAAGATCGAGGATCCCGGTAGAGGCGATCCGATGAGGCAGTGGGGCAGAGAGAAGCCAAATGGCACCTCTTTGTGGTGGCCCTTATTGGCTAGAGGAAAGCGCTCTGTAACGGTAAACCTTCGCAGTAAGAAGGGACAAGATCTCATTAGGGATATTGTGCGACAGTCGGACGTCGTCCTGGAAAACTTCAGGCCAGGGACGCTGGAACGTTGGGGGATGTCGTACGAGGAACTTAGCGCTATCAATCCTCGGATTGTTCTGACCAGGGTAACTGGCTACGGCCAGACTGGCCCGTACTCATCAAAGGCTGGTTATGGATCGATTGGCGAGGCAATGGGAGGGCTTCGCTATGTGTCGGGAGACCCATCATCGCCTCCCTCTCGAATGGGTATCTCGATAGGTGATTCCCTGGCTGGTATGTTTGCTGCTTTTGGCACCATGGTGGCTTTACATGCTCGAGAGAAAACGGGAAGAGGTCAGGTGGTGGATAGTGCAATCTACGAGGCGGTGCTTGCCCTGATGGAGTCGCTGATTCCCGATTACACCCAGGCTGGATATATCCGGGAGCGTAGCGGCGCTATTATTCCGAACGTCGCACCTTCGAATGTCTATGGCACCAAAGATGGGCAGTTGATACTGATTGCAGCTAACCAGGACAGCGTATTTTCCCGCCTTGCCAAGGCCATGGGCCGTGAAGAACTTGCTATGGACGAGCGGTTCGCCAGTCACTCGTCGAGAGGTGCCCATCAGGAGGCTCTCGACGAGATAATCTCGCAATGGTGTTCAACGTTGTCGATTGGCGAACTCGAAAAGGTTCTCGATAATTTTGGGATTCCCCAAGGCAAAATGTATCGAGTTCCAGAGATGCTTGAGGATCCCCACTTCAAGGCCAGGAGTGACATTATCAGCCTTCCGCACCGTATTTTCGGTGAAATAGCAATGCAGAACGTTGTCCCGCGTTTGTCGGATACCCCAGGCTACGTTCGCTGGGTAGGGCCGGAGCTGGGCGAACACAACGACGAGGTATTTTCTGGACTTTTAGGGATGGCAGCGCACCGACGTCAGGAGTTAGAAGGCGAGGGGGTGATTTAGAGTTGCGAAATTCTGGGATATCGCCCCGTTTTTTGTTTTTCCAGCAGTGGTCTGATCTCCACAACTTAGGCGTTGACGGCCTAACTAAAGGTATGCGGAAGTCTCGATCCATTGCAGTTAGAGATCATTACATTTCAAATATGGATCAACAGCTCTGTATTCGATAGTTTGAACACAAAGGAAAGAGGAGGTATGTCGTGAAGGCAAGAAATGGGAGAATGGTAACCTATGGGATCGCTTTGTTGGCGGTTCCAGTTGTGCTGGCAGCATGCGGCAGCAGCTCGGCTGTGCCGAAGTCCAGCACGTCCTCGTCGTCTCCGGCCCCACCCCCGACGCTCACGGTGGCAATTGCTTCAAACACGACATTGTATGGGTCAGCTTGGATAGCGCAGGCTAAGGGTCTCTTCACCAAGAATGATGTGAATGTTCATCTGTTAACCAACACCGAGACGGGCACTGCTGCGTTGGTTACATCGGGGCAAGCTGACATTGCCCTATTCACGACTGCTTTCCCTTTGGAGTTGGCGCACGAGGGACAGGATGCCGTAATTATTTACAATACGACAAACACTGTTGTACCGGCGGTAATTTCGCCTCCGTCGATTAAGTCACTTGCTCAATTGCAAAGTCTTTCTTCTTGCCGAATGAACACCCCTAGCGTGGGATCGGTGTTCTACGGCTCCGCCCTGGCCTTTAAAAGCTACTACCACATCAACTGTTCCATCGTACCTCTTAGTACGGTTACCGTACAGGTGCCTGGTGTAACATCTGGACAGTACCAGGCATCTCTTGTGATTGCTGACGCAGCTGAACCTGCCGTTCTTGCTGGTAAAGCGAATCTTATCGTCAACCCTCTTAACCTGACTGTTGGTGAGCGCACCGCATTCGAACCATATGGAGCCTATCCATCGCTAGTCGCCTTTGGAATAAAGTCGACGCTCGACGCAAATCGTGTGGCAGTGACGCGTTTCGTGAAGGCTCTGTATGAGGCGGGTGCTGTTATTGGCAGCGATTCGGCCAGTCAGCTCGGCGCGTTGACGGTAACTCAACTGTCATCAGAGCTACCTGGGCTGACTCAGCAGTCGGCGACATATTCATGGTCCGCTTCGAAGCAGTCAATTCCTTTGGGAGCTACAAGAGGATATATAAGTGCTGCACTTTGGCAGAAGACTTTGCTTGGTGTAGCTAGTTGGGGCCTCAGCAACTTCACTCCATCAAGCGCGAGCAACTCCTATGCTGAGCGCGTGGACATGAGCTTTTACAACGCAGCCGTAAAACCGGGGTCGTAACCAGAGTGGAGATCGACGACCCTGCCATTCGTATTGAGCCCGAGGTTTTGCTCTCCGAAGTGAGCTATCGCTATCCAAGTGCATGGGAAGCACTTCGGGGCGTGGACCTTATGGTTCCCCATGGGGCGACCGTTAGTGTCATCGGCCCAAGCGGCTGTGGTAAGTCGACCCTTTTGAGACTGGTAGCTGGGCTCAACGAACCTTCAAGTGGGTCGATATGGTGCAGGCCAGCACCGATGGGGAGACTTCCAGTTGCAATGGTGTTCCAGGAAGATGTCTTGCTCCCATGGATGACGGTTAGGAAAAATATTAATCTACATCGGCGGTTCCAGCGCGGGGTAGGGCTTTCCGGGTTGTTTAAGGGGACCAGGCGCTCCAAATCCATGCAGTCTGAAGAATTCAGTGATGACCAAGCAGATCGGTTGTTATCGCTTGTGGGGCTAAGTGATACAGCAGATCTGCATCCTCGCGAACTGTCCGGGGGTATGCGGCGGAGGGTTGGCGTTCTCCAGGCGCTGGCACCTTCCCCAGCTCTCCTTCTACTCGATGAGCCATTTTCAGCGGTGGATGAGCCGACTCGTATTGGGATACATGATGACGTGAGAGAGCTGCTGAGGACCTTGGATGTGACGAGCCTCCTGGTGACCCATGACGTGGCTGAGGCGATAGCTATGGGCGACTTTGTAGCTATTCTTTCGCCACGGCCAGCACATATTGAGACAATCGTGCCCGTTCCGTTTTCGGGAAGGCGAAACATGCGTGAACTTCGGAACATGCCTGAATTCCTTCAGCTTTATGGAAGTATTTGGGAACTGCTAGTAAAGGCAATGTCCGATGGCCAGGGAGATCGGGAACCGAGGTGACTGGTATCGAACAAGGGATGTCGGACACTGGCATTTCGGCGAACAGCAGGGTTGGAAATCAAGAGTATACCGCGTTATTGTCGAGTGCCTCAGGTCGGCGACTGATTGGGTTTGCCGGTGCATCTCTACCAAAGCGGAAGCGACTCTTAATCCAGTGCGTTCTTGTAGGAATTCTCTTAGCGGGCTGGCAATTTCTCCCAATGATTAACATTCTATCTCATCACATTCGTTTACTGAATAGCTTCTATATCAGCTCTCCAAGTGATGTGTACAGTTGGATCCTAAAGCTTATGTTCGGCGCAAAAGGTACACCTGTAGTCTGGCCGTATCTTTATAATACGGTGATCGGAGCAGTCGTAGGAAGCGCGATCGGTGTTGCAGTCGGTGCCGCAGCAGGGCTTGTCCTCTCCGAGAGTCGCTCCGTGAGCCAAGTGATACAGCCCTTTGTGGTTGTTGCGAATTCTGTGCCGCGTATCGCATTGATTCCCATTGTGGTGCTTATAGTTGGTCCGACGATTGAGTCCTCAATTGTCAGCGTTATCTTGGTTGTGTTCTTCCTTGCTTTCTTCAACGCATTCGAAGGTGGCAAGAATATCAGACAGCCGATGATCGAGAATGCGGTACTACTGGGCGCCAGCCGATGGAATATCATGTGGGACCTTCGAGCGCCAAATGTGATTTTATGGACGTTTGCTGTTGTTCCGAATGCGATCAGTTTCGGGATCGTGGTAGCGGTTACTAATGAGCTGCTTACAGGTCTTAATGGCATGGGTGCTCTCCTCCTCACTGCGACGACAAACTTAGAAGCAGGGTTAACGTTCGCTGTAATTGTGGTCTTGTCCGTCGTGGGGGTGAGTCTTTACGCTGTTGCTGAGGTTGGGCGAAGGAAGGTGGTTCGCTGGTTGGCTTAGAGTTTAGAGGAGCATCGGGAAGCGGAGATCTGAGCGTTTGAGTCTATTGAAACATTGGACATTCGCGTAATAGCGCAATTGTACATTTAGAGCGGAGGGTGAAATGATAAATGGTCCTAAAAAGTTAAGGGAACTTCTGGCGGGAAGTGGTCTGATCTGGGGTCCAGGGGTTTACGATGGCATTTCCGCCAGGATCGCTATGGAATTTGCTTTCCCGGTTCTCTACATGACGGGAGCGGGAACTTCCGCGTCACGATTAGGCATGGCTGACTTGGGACTTGCAACCGCGTCTGATATGGTGGCTAACGCCAGATCAATTGCTCAACTCGTGGACGTTCCCTTGCTTGCCGATGCTGATAATGGCTATGGCGGTGTGTTGAATGTGGTCCATACTGTACATCAATTCGAAATGTCGGGCGCTGCTGGAATCCACATTGAGGATCAGGTATCTCCAAAGAGGTGTGGACATCTCGATGGCAAGGTTGTTATACCACGGCAAGAATTCAAGGAGCGCATAGCCGCTGCGGTCAAGGAGCGGTGGAATCCGGAATTTGTTATTGTTGCCCGTACTGATGCTCGGGCCCCTCATGGGTTTGAGGAGGCGTATAGCCGGATCGAGGATGCCTTCGAAAATGGGGTGGATATGGGGTTCCTTGAAGCGCCGCAGTCGATGGCGGAAATTGAGATGATTGCAACGCGCTGTTCTGGGCCGATGCTCCTCAACATGGCGACCGGCGGGAAGACGCCTTCGCTTGACGTCAAGACTATAGAAGATCTGGGATTCAAGATGGCGGTTTGGCCGGGAGCGTGCATGATTCCCGCTGCCTTGGGAATTCGCCGGTCACTGGAAGTGCTCCGCTCACAGGGCACCGACAAGGAGGTGGTGCAGGCTGCGCCTCGTGAGTTTTTTAGGTGGATGGGCCTTGAGGAGCTAGAAACGCTGGAAGAGCGTTACAGGTTTCAATGAAGGGGAGTTGTGCGATGGGCGGGCCTCGGGTGGTGGATAGAGGATTCGTTCGTCGTTGCGAAGTGTCCAACGGAGAGGGGCCCGAAGGTTGGCTGGTCTTTGACGATTCGATAAGCTGCTGTCGGGTTAGGGTTTGTCGTTGTCGGGGCCAGGACCGGGAGACTGCGGAGCCCAGCAGAGCGCGGGCCAGATTTTTCAAGGAGAGGAATGGCGTCCGCTCTGTCCGTGAACGACGTTGTTGTCGTCGTCGTTTTTGCGAAATGATTCGCTGGCTAGCACCAAGGGTGCCCGGTGTTGGTTGTTAGGACACGGGCAGGTGACACCGGACCAACCTAGTGCAGACCATGAAGGGTGGCGCGGCTAACCCATCACAGCTTCTGAAGGCGTTAGAGCGAGCGCGTGCTTTCGTTCTTTCCTATACCCTGCAACCAGGCGGGGTGACGCCATCGGGAGTTTGTTGGTTATAAGTTCAGTGGAGGCGATCATGTACTTTCGGCTTATGCGGCAATTCGTTCTGGCGTTGCAACCGGGTCAATGTTCTCGGTTGTCCAAGCACGCCGATGGTGATTCTGCTAAAAGGCCATCGGACAACATCTACCGTGTTGGCCCGTTAGCCCCACCACTCTCTTGCACCGCTGAAGCTGGCATTGGCCTGTTATGTGCTGTTACCAGCGGATATAAGCTTACATATGATTTAATAGCGCGCAGCAACGGCCCTGGAAATTCTCAGGACAGCGATAATCGCTCACACTCGGAAAGTTTGGCAACGGGCCAACTTAACTACACCACGGCTCCTTGCCGATCCCCGATCAACTTTATTTTATTTTTGTTCTTCAGACGGATTCAAAAGGTCGTCCCAAGTGGCATATTATCTTTGTGGTCGTCGGCCGGGTGGTTGGGCGCAGGCGTTATACGCAGAGCGCAACAAGGGCTTGACTTGACCAGAAGGATGCCAGTACTCATGTGATGGAGCCCGTTAATTGTTCGCAGTAGCATTACGCAGCTGACGAAGCGCACACGGCCATTGACGGACTGTCCAAAAGGAAGAGACGATGGGAGTTGGCGTGCTTCGAGTGGCTACTAGGGATTTCTGTTCAATGTTCGGACGGGTAGGTCCTCGCACAAAATGAGCCGAAACGTTGAGGTCCCGGGTCGATCTACAATCTCGTGTCCGCTATGGCATGTCGAAGTCGAGTGCGTCCCCGCACCTATCCTGGTGGAGCGTGTACTCGTGGTGCTGCGGACGCGCCAGGTGGTCATTAGCGAGCTTCACTACATCGCTCCGAGAGCGGCTGACGCCGCTCTCCTGACGCTCACTGTTGAGGGGTCCCGGGAGGTTATCGAACAGGGAATGCTCTTCACGGAACGAGTTATCGGCGTGCTCGGTACCCGAATGTGGCCGCAGTAACGGCTTTTCGAGTAAAGAGCGGTTGGGGACCTTTGCGAACGATGCTCTATTCGAAGGCAGTGATCATCGAGAACAACTACCACTGCCCAAGTTTGTCTGCTCCGTCTCTGTTCGATCGCTCGGCCGCCAAACTCGATGTTGGACGCATCTAAAATGAAGGCTGAGAAAGTGGGATGGAACCCAAGTCGGGTGAACTCGCATGTCACGAACGCGCATCAAAGTTGCAGCGTGGCGTAAAATTTGCCCGGGCACCGAGTGCGCGGCAGGGGGCACCCGCCAGGTTGGCCTCTGCCGCGATCCTCAGGAAACCTAGTCATCAATTTACCCGCAGTGGTTAAAAAAATCTGATGACCTGGTTCGTTGGGTAACGCTCAAGCTTGGATGATTGTAGAAGTTGCTTCAGTAGCTTGGGAACCCACTGTGGCTCCATTACGCACTACTAGATGAGCCTAGATCGCCCCTATTATCAGGAAACCGATAAGCACCGCGCCGAACCAATTGTACGGTCGGGGTTGTGTCGGCTTCACCGACTCCCAGAATGGATAGACAAAAATAATAGCCCCAATTATTGGCGCAACAATGCGACGCAACCATCTGACCCCTTGGCTGTGATTGTGGAGTTCATGGACGACAAGGGCGATGTTGGTGACCATAAAGACCAAAATGATGAAATCCGTTCCCAAGGTGGCGAGTTCCGCGTACGCGTTGTAACCTGTTGCCACCGAGAAGCCACCTCCAGCAATACCTCCGAATATTAGGAATAGTACAGTAGCGACGACAGCGGAGACCAAAATACTGATTCTAGGGACACGAGTTTTCGTATCGACTGAACCCATTGCCTTGGGGAAAAGACCATCGCGGCCCATGCTGTACCACACTCGGGAGATGGCATTGGAAGAAGCGATCACCACTGCTATTGCACTGGTAAGCCCAGCTAGGTACATGAAATATACGAGGGGGTGGAAAGCGTTTCCGACACCTGTGATATACGGGAATACTTGTTTCGCCAAAAGTCCAGTGTTGTTGTTGAAGCCCACCTGCTCGGTCCAAGCTGCAAAGACATAGAGCACGGTAGCTATAATCGCCGCGGCAAATACGGCAAAAGGAATAGTCTTCTTTGGGTTTTTCGCTTCTTCAGCCAATGGAGCTGAGGAGCTAGTGCCCAGGAAGAGAAAGATTGCCAGAGTAAATGCGAGGCCGAAGCCAGATACACCATGGGGGATAAGAGTCGGATTGAACGTGTTTCCGCTTTGAGCAATCGCACCTGGGTTGTGGATGAGCATGGCTACGCCGCCAATGATCAGGACTGCTATTTCAAAAATTACTAAGGATGCCGATATTCGAACCGAGAACTTCACACCTCGCAATAGCAGCGCTACCACTAAGAGTTCGGCTAGAACTGCGGGAATCCACCAAGGGAGGTGTGCGTAGTTTATAACCGTTATAGTTCCGAGTGCGTTCGATACCCATAGTCCGACCCCCATGGTTACAACGCCGACGATTGCAGCAAGACCTGCACTATAAATGAAGGCGAACAGCGCGCCGGTGTGGCTCCCGAAGGTCCGTCCTATGTAAGTATTGTAAAAACCCGCGCTTGGCATATCTTTGTTGAACTCTGCAACCGTGTTTATGTGGAATGCAAAGCCAATAGCTGCTGCCACTAGAACAAATCCAAGTGCGCCTCCGCTTAGAGAAGCCAGTGCCCCAAACACCAAAAAGGCTCTCCTAACACTCATGTGGGTCCCTTGAGCCCCCGAACGAGGAAAGAATCCCAGGACAAGCAAGACTTTCGGGTGTAAAAAAGCATTAGAAGAAACGCGCACGGTTTGTCGGGTAGGCACGGCCCATTGCTGGGCCGCACCCC
>JAKASN010000010.1 GCA_021819025.1 Actinomycetes bacterium
TCTGGGCGTAGCATCCGCTACCGCGAACTGGTTGGACCGATGGGGAGTAAAAAGAAATCTAACGGTGTTGGAGGGCAAGTCGTCGAAAATCGACGTGGCATCCCAGGAGAGAGATCTGATCTGGATCGACGACGATACATCTCTCTGGCCGATGTTCCCTAATCACGAGTTCTGGCATCCGCGAAAGCCGTGGACACCGAAGAAGATCCCGAAGAATGTGCGAGTATTCGATAGCTGGGATCAACCTCTTGACTGGTTGGACGTAACGTGATAAGATACACGCAGGTTCTGGCGGGCCGTATTTGGCACGGTGTCATGGCCGGCTCCTTCCCCGGTCCGCCAGACGATTGCTTAGGAGGTCGTTGTCGACAACAACATATGCTGAGATAGCGAGGATCGAAAAGATCGAAGAGCAGCCCGACGGCGCCCTCATCGTGTGGGGCAAATGCACTGATGACTCTATAGATTCTGACTTGCAGATTGTCGATCCCGCTTTCGCCGCGAAGCGTCTTCCCGATTGGTTGGCGACCGGCGGCAACATCCGGGTGATGCATTCTCCCCTGTTGTATCCGGCAGGTCTCGGCGTGGAGCTTGTTCAAGAGGACGGTGCCCAATGGCTCCGGGCGCGGATCGTGGAGGACACCGCGAAAACTCTTCTCAAGGAAAACGTACTGACCGCTTATTCCGTCGGGATTGACGACCCGAAGGTCGTCCGAGACGGGAAGGCGAAGGGCGGCAGGGTCGTAGACGGGACGTTCGTCGAGGTGTCCTTGGTAGACCGGCCTGCAAACGCATCATGCAAGGTGGATATAGTAAAGTCACGACGGGACGGCAGAGCGCTCGTGACCAAGATTGTCAAGGGAGTCCAGCCCGCAGGAGCTCCTCATCCTAACGGCCCGGTCGGGGACAAAGATAAGCCCGCAACGGACCCGATCAATCAGGGTACGATACGCTGTCCGCTATGTAACGGTACCGGATTGATCCGCGAGGGTCACCGGAGGTGTCCGAAGTGCGAGGGGACGGGGAGGATACGGGGACCGGGATATATCGAGAAGCGACAGATGGACCCAAACGTCGGCGGGGGAGTTGACCGCGATAAACTAGCAGACGAGGATTTCGTGTTTCCGAAGGAACGATCGTTTCCCATCGTGACTCCGGAGGATGTATCGGATGCAGTATCGTCGTGGGGACGGTACCGGGGTACCGAGACGTTCGAGACGTTCAAGACGAACTTGATTTCGTTGGTGCGGAGGAAGGGCGAGAAGTTCGAGAGCGAGTTGCCAGAGAAGTGGCAGAAGGAATTAATGGCCCAGTCGTCGAAGCGAAGGAAGCAACTCAACGATCTGGTTACACAGCAGGAGAAAATCGATAGCCGGTGGAGGCGCATGAACAAAGGTAAGGATAAGGACGTAAGCAGCGTAACGAGCGATCTGGCCGAGGCAGCCCTAGAGCTGCTCGGCGACGTGACCGACCTCGGAGTAGAGGAGGATCCGGATGGGCTGCGGCAGGGACTGGAAGAGGTGGCGAGTGACATCCAAGAGATCGTCGATGCAGGCAACGAGCTGATCCCGGCAACGATTGAAGATGCGATGGATGCGGCGCAGCCTCCTCCGCTCGACATCTTGTCGCTGGGGAAGAGTTATGCGGTCGGCCGTCTGCACGATGTACTGTGTCCGGTGTTCTCGACGAAGATGATCGAGCAGCACTATCCCGTGATCGCAGAGGAGGGACTGTCGAGCGCGGTCGATCCGAAGATGTTCGCCGACCGGTCGTCTCAATTACTGACCGTGGACGGCGGCACGGGCAAGCATGCAAAGGCGATAGTGCGCGAGGGCATGGCGTTCGCCGCAGCGGTGCAAGTGGCACATTCCGATAAGGTCGCGCTACGAGATGCCAGGGATCGCCTACACAAGTATTTCGCGCAGGAGTACCCGAAGGTGGACGTGAAGCCCGGCGAGGTGACACCTGGACAGTTCCAGCGACCTTATATTAAGACTGGCCGCCAGCCACAGAAGCCCGGCAAGGCTCCGAGAATACCGCTCCAGTCTCACGTACCTGATCCCGCGGACTTCACTCGCGGCCCGTTAACGGAGAATCGTCAAGCCCCGGTTCCCGGAGCGTTCAACCCATCGGCTGCTGCTGCTATCACGGGGACGAAGAAACAAGCGAAGGTTGCGGAGAAACAACGGCAGTTTTACACAAATAATGCCCGTGACCAGGCTCTTCAGGCGATGATGGTCCTGCACGACTACATCCAGGCCGCGGTGCCCGACGTGTGCCCGCTCGGCCCGCCGAGAAATGATCCTAGTCAGGCAGGCACGACTGCGGTGCTCGATAACGGTAGTACGAATACTCTCGTCCCGAAGGAGAAGAAGCCGAAGAAGACCAAGAAGATCGTAAAGGTTTCTACGGCCAAGATCGCAAAGAAGTACGAAAAGCAAATACAGGATCTAACGAGAAGCGTGGCCGAGCTGCAGAAGCAGCCTGATCCCGCTGTCGTGAAAATGCGTCGCAGCCCGATATCGAAAGTGCAGGCGGTGCCTGCAGAAGATACGAAGGCGGCGACCGAATTAGCATGGCTGACTAAGCGGGCGAAGTCTCCCAACCGGAGCATCTCCGCACCGGCTCTTGAAGAGCTGGCAAAGAAGGTCAGCCCAGAACAACTAGTCGACCTGCTGTAACACAGCACGATATATCAATCACGGAGGTTGATGGCACAACGCATTAGTGTCGCCTCTCCCGTCTCTTCCGCGCCGAACACGACCGCGATTCAGCAAGCGATGGAGTCCAGTAGGATGCCGTCGTTCAGCATCGGGTCGGATATGCTGCGTGGGACCCGGGGGCCCGGGGACAAGATAATCAACAAGACAAGCAAATTGCACAAGCGTGCGCGATACGCGGAAACCGTGTATCGTAAGGCAATCCAGAAGGGATTTACCGCGCCGGGAGAGGTAATCGGGGGTCTGTCCCCGCAGTTCTCCTGGGCGCTCGGGTTGGCTCAGCAGGCGAGCCCGTATTCCCGGATGGCCGGAGCGCTGCAGAAGGACCTGCAGGCGCAGCTGGGCAAGGGATTCACGCTTACGTCCCCGCTGACCAGCGGGATCGTACCATTCGACCTCGTTGCTCCTACGCTCCTGATCTACCCGGTCTACTCACCGTTGCGGAATCGCTTCCCACGGACCCAAGGCCAAGGTACGTTCCACCGGGCGAAGGTCATCACGACGATTCTCGGCTCGGCGCCTGGCGTGCTTGCCAACCCCGGACAGAGAATCTCGATGAGTGAGCTCCCTGCTGGAGGATCCCTGACGAACTGGCCGAACCAGCTTCCGTCCATGGGATCGCAGACCGCAGTCGATGTATCGTTGCCGTACAAGTTTTTCGGCCTGACTGAAGCAGTCTCGTGGCTGTCGCAGTTCGCAGGCCAGGGCGAAGACGACCTCGCAGCGCTGGCATCGCTCGTGCTCCTGCAGGAGACCATGCTCGCTGAAGAGCGTGCGATCCTAGGCGGTACCGCTTTCGCTCTTGCTGTTCCGGCTGCACCGACGCTTGTCGCACGGACAGCAGGCAGCAACGAGAGGGCGCTCACCGGCGTAACCACGAATGTGTATGTCGAGACTACGGCCGTGGACTACTACGGCGAGACTCTTGCATCGGCTGCGGCATCGGCTGCGGTTGCATCCGGCCAGGTGGTCGACGTTACGATCGCCCCGGTAGCGGGCGCGTTCGCATACAATATTTACGTCACGACCGGTACCGCAGCGGGTACCTACCATCTAATGGCATCGCAGGTCGGAGCGACGAACTACACCCTTCAGGGTGCAATCCCTACGACGACCGCGACGCCTCCCACCGCAGACACGGGGACAAGCGCAGCAACGGACTACGAGGGCATGATTTCCATCCTCTCGGGTCACGCTGCGGCCAACTCCGCGTCGGGGTATCCGAGCGACTACCAGGCGGGCTACTACAATGCATCGGTTGCCGATATACTTTCCATCGGCGTCATCAATACGGCGCTGCAGGAGATGTACGACGCACCGAACGCATTCCTGGCCGACCCGTCCGAGATGTGGTGCGAGGCGTCCGATGCGACGAATCTGGCGAACGACCTGGTATCTCACGGCAACAACGAGAACTACACGATCTTCATTCAGCAGGATCAGGTAGCAGACGCTGTTGCTGGCGTGGCTGTCAGTCAGTTCACCAACCCGGTCACCCGATCGATCATGAGGATCACGGTCCACCCGTACTTGCCGCAAGGCTCGGCGATTCCGGTGTCCTACACGCTGCCGCAGGCGCAGACAAACTTGTCTAACGTCTGGGAAAACGTGATGGTACAGGATTACATCTCCATCAACTGGCCTGTGATCGACGTGACGTTCCGCTACTCGTTGTTCTTCTACGGGACTCTCTACTGTCCCGCGCCGCAGTACAACGGGCTGATCCAGGGATTGCAGCGATCGGCGACGACGCCGTATTCGTGATCACGTGACAAAGTACCGATTGTCCCCTGGCGCCAACGGCGTCGAGTTCGAGGGCGAGGGCACCGCGCGTGCCAGGGGCAACCGGAAGACAGGCGCGGTCGTGGAGATCGACGACGCGACGCATCGCAAGGCAATAGATAGAGCAGCGCGGTGTGGGCATATCCATCCGCTGGGCTTTTACCCGCCACAGGTGGAAGGTTGGACCTGCGAATGCGGACGCGATCTCTACCTCTGGCAGGAGACGTGCCCACGCTGCGGAGAGACGAGGAGCGAAGATGATAACGGCAGTAAGGACGATTGACCAGACGCCTCCGATGGGAGGCTGTCCGGGACATACGAAGACGATAACGAACAAGGCCGCTTGGCTGAAGGGTGCGGCGCCGGAGTACAAAGAGGATCATCTAACGATAGATTGTCCGACCTGTGAGCCACGGCTTGCCGTCCAGCGCGCGACGTTCGGCTCACCAGCCAACCCGCCACTGACGTGGGATGAGCAGCAGGCAGTATCGCGCCACGAGCATGACGCCGTGACGAAGGGTGCAGCCGAGCTGGCCAAGGCGATCGGGTTGGCACAGGCCAATCTCTGATTGCATCCTCTGTCGCAGCGAGCGTCGGAGCTACACGCCCGTGGCGAGGTGTGTGATCTGCAAGCACGAGGTGTGCAGGCATCACCGGCGCAGGTACAACGGGATGACCGTGTGTCGCGATTGCTGGAGGATGTCGAAACGTAGGGACGTAGTGCGAATATGGGATCACCGGTACGCGAAGTCTTAGGGGCGCCGCTCGATAGCATCACCTTTCCCGCCACCGCGGAATCCAAGTCGCCCTACATCCTGCCTGAGCACCTGAAGGCCGCGCCGCTAGGAATCGACTGGGACTCCATTCCGTCCATTACGGCTACTCCGCAGGCGGAGTTCGCCGCGCTCATGGATGTGTGCTGGGGAGCATCCGACGCGATCGATACCTACTGCTTCCAGCCGCTACGCTCGGTCGCCGAGATCGAGGATGTCGCCGGTCCCGATTTTCGACTAACGGCCGAACAAAGCGGCAATTATCTCTATGAAACGAAGCATTGGCCCGTTACCCAGGTCTTGGGAGCCCAAGTATCCCCTGCGGCAAACTTCCCCCGCCAGTGGACACAGATTCCCGCCGAGAAGATGGACAATATCAATTCGTCGATGAGTATCCTCACTGATAACGCAGGGTCCTCGGGATCGGAAGGCATGAACCTGATCCAGGTCGCGCCGGGGTTCTTCGGTTGGTCGCTCGGACGAGGCGGGTATGTCGCGCAGTTCGCGTACATAAACGGTTGGCCTCATACAGGGCTAGCTCCTTCTACGATACTTGCAGCGACCTACACCAAGGGCAGCGCTACGGTTGCGGTCTCGTCCTCGTCTGGTCTCGCGGTAGGCCAGGGCGTCTCCGGTCCGGGCGTGCCCAACGGAACGATTATCGCAGATATCTCTGGTGATACACTGACACTCTCAATGGCGAGCATCTTTACCGGTTCTGATTACCTGTACGTCGGGACACCCGCTGGGGTAACCGAGCTCTACGTAGACGACGTGACTGGATTCGACGGCACGCGGTCGATGATCTACGATCTCGGCGGGACCGAGGCGATAGTAGTTACGGGGGCGAGCGCATATACTCCGATTAGCATCTTCGGCGGGAACGTGTCGGTCGATGCCGGGCCAGGGACTCTTACGCTTGCACAGCCGACCAGGTATCCTCATGCTCCACAGACCACGCTGATTACGTCGATCCCGGCAAATGTTCGTTGGGCCGCATACTATTTCGCGGCGGCGGAGGCGCTGACCCGCGGTGCGACCGCTATCACCGCTCAGGCTCTCCCTGGCACAATGATGAACTCTGGCGCAGGAGCGATCAAGGAATTGGTCGCCCAGGCGAAGGCCAACTTGACCCCGTTCCGGCGGGTCTTCTGATGACGATCAATGCGGTGCAACAGCACGTGGTGGATCTCCTAGACGGGATGCAGCCGGACTTTTACTACGGCGAGCCGGTCGAGGCGCGGCTGCGGCCTCTCACCCCCGATTTCGTCCGGGAGAACCGGCCTCTGGTCTTTGTCTGGGGCGCGGTCGGAGAAGAGAGCAGGTATACCCCGCCGCGACAGACCGTGCCGAATGTCAGCCAGTACGGACTGCGAAAATTGCAGTACAAGCTCCGGATATGGGTTATTACCGCGTCCGATAACTCCGACGAGGTAGGTCCGCGAGCGTTCCCAGCTCTGTTGTGGCAGGTGATGGACGCGTTGCGCACCGACCCGATGCCGGTAGAGATCACCGACCCCGACACTGGAGCGACGTCATTCCTGGAGTTGATCGGTGAGCAGTTCGAATGGGACTACGACGTGGACCGGACGTTATCCGATCAACGGCTAATGAGATCGCTCGGGCTGATCACCTGTCCGATTTTGGAAATGTGGAACGAATGATCAGCGTACACGGCTCGTTCTCCGATAGGTTGCAAGGACACCTTGTCACGAAGACTCTCGTAAAGACGTTCGACACGCTGGCTCCGGCGATCCTCAAGCAGCTCCGCGACGCTGCTCCGGTTGATGAAAACACCGCAGGCGATCCGCGGAAGACGGCTGGAGGAAGGCTGCGTGATTCGATCAAGTACGGCCACCGCTACACTGCTATCGGTTCGGTCGAGATGCGATACACCACCGATCTTTACTACGCTCCTTATGTTATCCACGGCGCGCAAATCCCCGATATCTACCCTCAGGCAGCGAGGGCTCTGTTGTTTTACTCGCACGGCAATCCGATCTTTACTAAGCACGTCGCGGCGCACAACATCCCGGCGAACGACTTCCCGAAGAAGGCAGCGGAGAAAATTGCCCCTATGGTATCATTGAGGCTGAGAGAGGCGATGAGCGAGGTATTGCGATGATCAAACTGCGTTACGAGGGCGAGCAGCCGGTAACGATCCCGTCCGTAAATGTAAGTGTCGTACCGGGACAGACTAAGTATTATGAGGTCGAGACGGCCAGCGTGCTAAAGCGAGTTGCTGGGTTCGTCGAGATCAGGCCAGAAAAGAAGGCAGAGATAAAACCGGAGGTTGATGACACTAACTGAGCGCATTGGCGCGCTATCGGGAGTAGGAGAAGCTCGCGAGACGACATACGGGACGCCGGTAGTACCGGCGACTGCAACGCCGTTTCTTTCATGTACGCTGGCGCCCGATCCGGGACTTTTCAGCCCCGAGGTCATCATGGAGCTGCGAGAACTGCAGGTCTACGACATGTATGGCCAGTACAAGTTCGCCGGCGCCGTCGGAGGCCCGGTCATGCCGACCAACGGCATCCCGTATTTGGTTAACGCAATCGGATCGGACAGCGTGTCGGGGACCGCAGCTCCATACACGCACGACATCCAGCCCACGTCTTATTCGTCACTGACGATTGAAAAGATCCTCGGCGGATATCAGAGCGAGCAGTACGCGGGATGCCGCGTAAACAAATACACGCTCAAGTCCGCGGCGACCGATACACCGCTCGAGTTCACGGCTGATGTCATTGCTCAGTCGGCGAAAGTGCTCGATACACCAAACCCGCTGACGTTCGTCAACGAGTCCCCGTTCGTGTTCGCCGAGGGTAGTATCAACTGGAATGGTAACCAGATCGGTCCGGTAATCACGTCGATCCAGGTCGACATCGAGAATAATCTTGCGCAGACATGGACACACGGGGGGACGCACGATCTTGAGTTCCTGACGCCGACTGCGCGGCATGTGTCCGGGACGTTCGACGTGGTGTATTACTCGTTAGACGATGCGGTCTACGGATTCTATCAGGAGATGTTCACGGGCGGGACGGTAAGTCTTCAGGGTATCTGGCAGCATCCGAACGGCGAGGGCATCGCGGTAAATGTGAACGCCGCGGCACTCTCGAAACTGGCCGACGATATTAAAATTAATGACGTGATAGTCCAGGCGCTCTCGTTCGAAGGGTTCTATGGCTTAGAGTACGCGGCACCCTCGGTCTCGGCGATGGTGACGAACAACCGATCCACGGCATTCTAGGAGGCAAATGTGGCGACATACATCCAACACAAAACAGTTCGGTTCGACCTGGGCGACGGCTGGTGGGTAGACCTTTCCGAACACTTGACGCAAGGCCAGTGGGCTGGAGCGGAAAAGTATCTTACTGCGACCGAATTAGTTACGCTGCCGAAAGTTGACAACCCGTCCGAGATGGTGGTGAGGCTGGTTGCTCATCCCGATATGGAGAATCATTCCTTAGCGTTGGTATCAGGCGCGATCTCCGACTGGAATCTCACCGACGAGACAGGGGCGAAACTCCCGCTGGAACCAGCGGAGTCGCGTCGAGCGTCGATTCAGAATCTCAGGCAAGAGGACTTCGCCCGAATCTTGGCGGAGGTGAATCGGCTCAACGCCCCACGCAGCGATATCGAGCAGGCATCTTTTCGTACAGAGAGTCCAAGCAGCCCTCAGGTTGAAGACGCCGCTGCCGGAACTGCAGCCGTATCTCATCGCGACCGAGCTCTGGCAGCGGTTGGGAGTCCGCATGTATCCGGAATCGGCGAGTGACTGGGATCGCCAGGAGCTGGCCGACACTATCACCCTCGTGTCTCTAATCATCCGGCAGGAGCAGATCGAGGTCAATCAGTCGCGCGAGGCGATCCGTGGCTGAGACGATCCTACTTTCCATTACGGCCGAAGACCTGGCGTCAGGACCGCTCGACGATTTCTCTCTGAAACTCGACGAAGCGCAGAAGCGGCTCGACGAGCTCTCTCTTTCCGCAGAACGCGCAGGAATGTCTGTCGATGCATCAGGCGAGAAGATGGCAGTGGCCGGAGAGATGATGGACAAGACCGGCGAAGCCAGCAGTAAACTGGAGAAACTCTCGAGCGATGCAGAAGACCTAGGCGGATCGATGTCCAAGGGCGCCGAAGATGTGAGTAAGGGTGCAGAGAGTATTGAGAGAGACACCTCGTCGATGGGTGACCACGTCGGTGGGATCTTCACCAAACTCTCGGGCAAAATGTCGTCGATGGGACTGCCGTTCTCCGAGGCGGTCGGTAAGATGGGAGAGGCGAGTTCCGATCTCGAGAACAAGAGCGGAAAACTTGCGAGCAGCCTGAACAACGTCGGCAAGGTCGCATCTATCGGACTAGTCGCAGGATTCGTCGGCGCGGCTGCAGAAGGAACCCACCTCGCTCTTGCCTACCAGGCATCCACCGCGTCCATTGCGGCCTCAGCTGGTATTACGGTCGGCGCGGCGAAGAAGATCACCGATGCATTCTTGTCTACCGCTGGGACCACGATCTACTCTGCTCAGACGATGGCCGAGGCGTATAAGGGGGTAGCAGGAGAGCTCGGCGCCACCGAAGGCCATGCGCTGAACTCGGCGCAGGCCATGCAGTTCATGTCGGCCGCCAGCGATCTGGCGGAAGGATCGGGCGAGGACCTGGCGACAACGACAAAGTCTCTCGGCACAGTGATGCAAGTCTACGGGATCAACACGCAAGGCGCCGCGGCTGCGGCGAACGTGCTTTTCAACGCCTCGCGCATGACCGGCCAAGGGACGGATCAGATGGTAACGGTCGTGCAACGACTAAAAAGCCAGCTTGGCGTGCTCGCTCCGTCTTTAGCGTCCACGGGGACGCTGCTGGTTGATCTTGCTCATCACGGTGAAACTGGTCGCATGGCGATGCGAACGGTAACCCAAGCATTCTCGACCCTGCTGAAGACTTCGACGAAGGTACCTCCTACCCAAGAGCAGGTCAACGCTGCGTTCGCCCAACTGCCTACCAGCGTGCAGGGCGCGGCACGCGCGATGATGAACGGGCAGATGTCGTATAAGGCATTCACCGCTGCATCGCAGAAACTGCCGCCGGCACAAATGCAGGTCGTTACGGCATTCTCGACACTCTATACGCAGTCTAAGATGACGATGGCGCAACTCTCGGCGCTCAATACAACGCCGCAGCAGAACATGCTTTCCCAGCTGGGAGTACATATCTATACGTCTTCGGGCAAGTTCGTCGGCATGGGCGGCGTGATTTCCCAACTGGCTCCGAAACTGGCTCACCTGACCGAGGCACAGAAGCTGACCGATCTTCAGACTCTCTTCGGCGCACGTGCCGCGACAGGATTGCTTCAGGTGATCTCCGCCGGGCCACAGGCATACGAGAAATATCGCGCGCAGGTCACAAAGACCGGGTCAGCACACGCAGCTGCCGAGAAGCAAGCCCAGAGCATGAAGCACGAAATGGAACTCATCAAGACTACAATCGAAGACTTGACAACCAAGTTCGGCACGCTCCTGCTCCCGATCCTGCAGAAGTTCATGGGGTATATCGCCCGCGCCACGGGATATGTAATGAAGCATAAGGCACTGCTCTTCGCACTGGCGACACTGATAGGTGGATTCTTAACGGTCGCAATCGGAGTGTTCGTCGTAAATAAGATGGCGAAGTTCACGCGCTCGTTTCAAGATGCGGGCAGGCACATTTCCGGACTAATCGAAAAACTCTTCAGCTGGGCCCGGGCGTCTACTGCGTCCGGAGCAGAGGTTGAGGCATCAACAGAGGGAGTGTCCGCGGCTGAGACTGAGATGGCTGCAACCTCGGAAGAGGCAGGCGCCGCGTCGTCTGTCGCGCTCGGACCCATCGGGATAGCGATCATGGCACTGGTGCCGATCATCATGCTTCTGATGAAGCACTGGAAGGCCGTGTGGCACGTGATCAAGACGGTGGCAGTCGATGTGTGGCACGTGATCAAGCCGGTGGTCATGATTCCGATACGACTGTACATCAAGATGGTGGAGCTCGAGATCAAAGCGCTCTTAGTCGTGTGGCGATATGTCTGGACCGGCATCAAAACGGTAGCGATGACGGTATGGAACTTTATCAAGCGCGGGGTGATGGAGGAGATACGCATCTCCATAGATATCGTCAGGGCAGCGATCGGTGTGCTGGGTGATGTATGGAGATCGGTGTGGGGGGGCATTCGGGATGTAGCGATGACGGTATGGAACTTTATCAAGCGCGGGGTGATGGAGGAGATACGCATCTCCATAGATATCGTCAGGGCAGCGATCGGTGTGCTGGGTGATGTGTGGGGAGCAGTGTGGGGAGGCATCAAAGCCGTAGTCATGTCGGTCTGGCACGCAATCAAGCCGATTATTCATGCGATCTCAGGCGGCATATCCAGCATTACGCACGCGGTGGGCGGCATCGTACATGGGGCAGGCAGCATCCTCAAGGGGATCGGTCTTGCCGCTGGTGGCATCGTCACCTCACCTACACTGGCGGTCGTTGGCGAGGCCGGACCCGAAGCGATCCTTCCGTTAACGGATATGCACCGCTCGCAGCAGATCCTCGGCAGTGTCACGCATCTCACCGCCGGGACCTCCTCGACCGGAGCGGGGAACACCGTGATCGTGGACATGCGCGGTGCTCAGGTCATGACTGATCGCGATCTGAATATCCTAATTGCTAAAATGTCCTCAGAGATCACGAAGGTCGTGGTCCCGCAAGGCAATGTCGTGATCCGACACTAAAGGAGAGCGTGTGGAACTATGGGCAGATAACACGACAGGTACTGTCGCAACGGCGATCGCAGCGGGGAGCACCTCGCTTGCGGTTACCACGGTAACAGGCAACTTTCCTGTGCCCGCAAGCGGCCAACAGTTTCACGTCGTTATTAACGGCGGGCAGCCCGGCAACCAAGCCGCTACTGCTGAGATCGCAGAGGTAACTGCGAACTCGGGCGGGACGTTCACCCTCAGCACTGGCACGGCTTACGCGCACTCTGCGGGTGAGCCGGTCGCCGCGGTCGTCAGCGCAGCGGGGCTTGCGAGCATGTCTATAGCCAGTCTTGGAGGACCCGGGACAACGACCGAGGGAGACGAGCTGTATACTCTCACGTCTGCCGGCGCGAGTCGGAACATCCTCGATGACGGATCGGGGGATATGACGATCGCCGGCAATTTCAGTGGGGTAGATTTATCGGCGAGCGGGACGCTGACGGTGGACGGGGCAGCGACGATAGTGGGAGCTACGAGCACTGCAGATGTCATCATCACCGGCACCTCGACCGACACTGCGCTGGGCTACGAAGCCCTGCAGGTCAACACCGGTACCGATAATAGTGCCTTCGGCTACCAGGCGCTGAGCAGCAACACCACCGGTGACAACAACGACGCCTTCGGCAGCTTGGCACTGCATAGCAACACCACCGGAATGAACAACGACGCCTTCGGCAACCAGGCGCTAGGCAGCAACAGCGGTGGTAGCGATAATAGTGCCTTCGGCACTGGGGCGCTGTTAAGCAACACCACCGGCAGCTACAACGATGCCT